>NZ_JBBPCO010000005.1 GCF_038070005.1 Thermithiobacillus plumbiphilus
GTTTGGGCCGGTATGGACCAGCACCGGGTCATGTACCCAAAATCAGCTCTTGTTCAGAGGTTCCCTAACCGGCGCTGCGCGATTTTTGCACAGCGTCCAGCGACCGAATGGAGCGAGGTTGAGCGCCACGTTACGTTTACCACATCGGATTACAAAGCGGATGAACGAAAGGGTTTATGAAATAACGATGGCGTTTTGTCTTTCTTTAAATAAAATTTTGGGAACTTGTCCTCCTTGATCCATGCCCAATCATTCAATTTTGTTTTGATGGCGCCATATTGAGCAGGAACAGCCAACTCCTCCATTACACGTTTCACAAATGCACGATACGTTCTCCCAACGAAGAACTGCTTATACAGAACTGACGGTATGCGTAATTTTATCGAAGAATCATCACCATCGACCTTAACGCCAAGCAAAGTAGTTGGCGGCGTAATTTTAATAAATCGATCTTCCAGCCCTCTCTCGATGAGAAGATTTCTGCCGATTGTTTCAATGTCTCGCTTTAGTTGAGCCAGAGGCTTGTAATTACCCTCAGCGATACCGATTTGAATAGCCTCCAACGTCTGACGAAGCTCAATTACATCCGCTTCACTTCGTATCTGATGGAGAACCGTTATGAAATCATCTCGGCTCGCGCTTTCACGGACAAGAAGCGGAAGGAAGCCAGGAAGATTGATGCACACTGGAGCCCCCTCTGCACCTAGAGCGGCGAGTGAGTCGCGAACTTTTCCTTGGAATTTACCCAGACCATCACCAAAGGCATCTGCGAAAGCGGCCTTGCTATTTGAACCAAGTTGAATTCTGTTGAGAAAATCGTATGCAAAGAAATCTCGCAATGGATGGGGCATATATGAGCAGTCATGTTGAGCTGAAAAGACTTGATGCCAAATATATTGATGGCCCAACCATCCCATTACAGAAAGCATTCTTTGGACGTGCCCTGACAATTTTTCCCAAGCCACTGGTTTGCCATCAGTGCCGATAATCTTAAGCTCTTTCCCAAGCGTCTCATCGGCAGGACTGGCAAGAACAGCTTCAATCAAAGGACTGTCTTTTTCTATTCCATGCGCTCGAAAGACCAAGAAGAATTCTGAACTGGCATACTCCCAGATGAAGTTGCTATATGCATCAATCTGGGAGAAGTACTCGGAAAAAAGTGACCGATCTGACCCTGCGCGAAACGCCTCTTTCCAAGCGGGTGCAAGAGAAGAACAAACCTCACGTATTGAATCGTCCTCACCATCCCCTAATGGCTGGAAGCTAAAAGCTTCCCCGGTAATAAACGCTTTCCTGCTTGCGGTTAGCTCAGCCTTGTAGTTGTCTGGAACAACCACACCGTCATTGAGAAGGACGGCTTCACAAAATCTGGCCAATGCAACGTGCTCAATATCCAGCAATGCAGGATCTTTGAGTGGGGCTTTGCCCAATGCTCGCTGAACACTGGATATGGTGGCGTTATCAATTAGTACCTTGGCCATTCACTGATCCTAAACATAAGTTTGCATTATGCGCCCTAATTGCCACGTTATTTTACCCCAAGCCGGCATCCAACAACTCCAGCTGCCATGCCAACCAAGTCCGCGGCTTCCTAAACATTGTCATACGGCCAAATAAAAAAGGCAATTACGCCGGGGCCACCCACCCTGTCCTATAATCACCGTCTTGCACTTTCCCAGCCCCACCCCTACCCCGTCCCCTTTGTCGCAGTCTTACCCGGCTTTGCATGCTTTTCGATAAACTCAATGATCTTCCCGGCAACATCCACATTGGTGCTGGTTTCGATGCCCTCCAGGCCGGGGGTGGAGTTGACCTCGATCACCAGCGGGCCGCTGGCGGATTGCAGCATGTCCACGCCGGCAATGTTCAGGCCCAGGGTGCGGGCGGCGCGCACGGCCAGGGCACGCTCCTCGGGGCTGAGCTGGATCATTTCGGCGTGTCCGCCGCGATGCAGGTTGGAGCGGAATTCGCCGGGCTTGGCCTGGCGGCGCATGGCGGCGATCACCTTGCCGCCGAGCACGAAGGCGCGGATATCCGCACCCTTGGCCTCCTGAATGAATTCCTGCACGAGGATGTTGGCCTTGAGATCCATGAAGGCGTCGATCACGCTCTCGGCGGCCTGCTGGGTCTCGGCCAGCACCACGCCGATTCCCTGCGAGCCGGTCAGCAGCTTGATGACCAGCGGTGGGCCGCCGACCTGGCGGATGACGTCATCGATATCGCTGGGCGAATTGGCATAGCCGGTTATCGGCAGCGCGACGCCGGCGCGGGCCAGCAATTGCAGGGAGCGCAGCTTGTCGCGGGCGCGGGCGATGGCGACGGATTCATTGGCCGAATAGACACCCATCATCTCGAACTGGCGCAGCACGGCGGTGCCGTAGAAGGTGATGGAGGCGCCGATGCGCGGGATGACGGCGTCAAAGCCGCTCAGGACCTTGCCGCCGTGGATCACCTGGGGCTTGCGCGAGGTAATGTTCATGTAGCAGCGCAGGGGGTTGATGACATGCACCTCGTGGCCGCGCGCCTCGGCGGCGGCAACCAGGCGGCGGGTGGAATAGAGCTTGCGGTTACGCGAGAGGATGGCGATCTTCACGGCTCAGGGGCTCCGGCGAGAAAGGATTGTTCAGGGTCCACCAAAAAGCGGCCCTGCAGGGCACTGCGGCCCAGCAGCATGCGAAAGCGCATGGTTTCGCGATTGGTGAGGGTGATTTCGATGGGCCAGGCGTCGCCCATGAGAAAGACCGGGGTCAGGATCACCGGGCGCAGGGTATGATGACCGCCGGAGTCGCTGACCCAGCGTTCATCGACCTGTTCCGCCTCGCAACGCACCACCAGCAGATTGTTTTCCTGCAGGGGATGCAGCCAGAAGCGCAGCCAGGGGCTGGAGCGGCGCTGAAAGCGCTCGATCCTGAAGGCGTGCAGGGCGGAGGTCTTGGCGCCGGTATCGACCTTGGCCTTGAGGGCGGGGATGCCGAGTTCCGGCAGGCTCACCCACTCCCGCCAGCCGAGCACGCGCGGCGTGGGCGACATGGCGACTCAGGGCGCCCGGAAGGTCATGAGGGGCAGTTCGCCATGGCGAATCGAGCGGATGATGAAGCCCGCCCGACCAGGGCGCTGCTGTTCGAGCGCGGCCTGGCAATGCGAGGGCTCGCCGAGGATGGTGGCGAACAGCACCTCCAGTTCCCAGGGATCCACCCGCAGGCTGCCGAAATAGTCCCTGGGCTCGACGGGATTGGGCCGCCAGAAGAGTCTTGGCATCCAGCCCTTGCCCTGAATCCTCGGGTCCTGATAGAGCTCCTGGCAGCGCGCTGCAATTGCTTCGGGGCTGAGATCCTGCTGCACTGCATTTTCCGTCATGCTGTCCACCTGAGACTTGCCCATACCGGGCGCGACCGGCATTATTCAGGGAAAGGACCGCGCGTGCCGTCGCGTGGTCCACACCATCATTATGAAGTGGCCGGCGATCCGCTCACAAGGGGTCCGGCCACACAGGGAGAATCCAGGCATGAGCGAAAACAACTTCGACCTGATCGCGGAAAACGCCAT
Organism: Thermithiobacillus plumbiphilus; assembly: GCF_038070005.1. Lineage (NCBI taxonomy): Bacteria > Pseudomonadati > Pseudomonadota > Acidithiobacillia > Acidithiobacillales > Thermithiobacillaceae > Thermithiobacillus > Thermithiobacillus plumbiphilus. The sequence continues at coordinate 3,547 of NZ_JBBPCO010000005.1, forward strand.
TCAGGCCATCATGGACAAGATGGAGAATGCCGAGGGCGCCGAGGACATGGAGCTCGATCTGATCAACGGCGTGCTGCAGGCGGGCTTCGAGGATGGCAGCAAGATCATCATCAACAAGCAGTCTCCGGCGCGTCAGATCTGGCTGGCAAGCCCCCTGGGTCCGGCGCACTTCAGCTTTGACGCGGAAAGCCAGAGCTGGCGTGATGATCGCAGCGGCGAGGTGCTGGAGCGGGTGCTGGAGCGCGCCATGAGCCAGAAGCTTGGTACGACCATCCGGCTGGACTAGGCAGCATCCATGACGAAGCAGTACTGGCTGATGAAAAGCGAGCCGAACGAGTTTTCCCTGCAGGATCTCGCTATGCGGCCGGGGCAGATCGAGCCCTGGGACGGCGTGCGCAACTATCAGGCCCGCAATTTCATGCGCGCCATGCAGCCTGGAGATGGCGTGCTCTTCTATCATTCCAACTGCGCGCTGCCGGGGGTGGTGGGGCTGGCCGAGGTATCGCGCAGCGCCTACCCCGACCCCACCCAGTTCGATCCCGGGAACAGCCATTATGATCCCTGTTCCGACCCCGCCAATCCGCGCTGGGATCTGGTGGAAGTACGCTATGTGCGGGCCTTTCCGCGCACGGTGAGCCTGGACGAACTGCGCCAGACGCCGGGGCTGGAATCCAATCCGGTGGTGCGGCGCGGCAATCGCCTGTCGATCATGCCGGTCACGCCCGCGGAGTGGCAGATCGTGCTCGCCCTGGCCGGGCAATGAGCGGGATCACGCTCTATCATCACTGGTCCTCGCCGGACTGCATGCGCCTGCGCCTGGCGCTCGGGGCCAAGGGGCTGGCTTATGAGAGCCGCCCGCTCGCCTACACCGATTTCGGGACACCGCTGGATCTTGGCTATGATCGGGTGCTGCCGATCCTTGAATGGCCGGACGGCAGCCGCGACAATCAAAGCCTGACCTTGCTGCTGGAGCTGGAACGGCGCCATCCCGAGCCGGCCCTGCTCGATGGCCTGGTGGATGCTGCCGAGTGGCAGGCCTTTCTGGATTGGCATGCGCGCCTGGCACCGCTGCTGGAACGGCTCATTGCCCCGGTGCGGCCCGGCTTTGCCGAGATCGGCGGGGACGTGGAGGCGCTGGCGCTCTACAAGGCGGAATGCGAGCGGCACTTTGGCCAGATTCCCGAGGCCCTGTCCAATGACCGTTATGACGGCTATCGCCAGCTCGAACAGCTCGGGCAGCTCAGGGCCCTAAGCAGTCAGCTCGCCCGCAAGCGCTTCTACGCCGGGCAATTGTCGCTGATCGACATCCTGCTGACTGCGGACTTCCAGCTTTTGCGCCTCCTCGATGGCGTCACCCTGCCCCTGGATCTGATGTACTATTTCCAGAGAGTGGCCGAGGCCTGCCACGAGGATCTCGACGCCGGCCTGCAGCACGCCACCTGATTCCAAAAAAGAGGACACCATGACCTACGCCGAACTGCTCAATGCACTACAAGACCTGCTCGACTATCCCATCCTGCTGGTGAACGAGGATCCCGGCGCCACCCTGGCCGCCGCCCAGGCCGGTCAGCTCGATGACAAAATCGTCGAGAAGGCCCTGGTGGATATCTACAATGGCAATGACTGCACGGATCTTGATTGTGCGCTGGAGCGCCATGCGGTGATCAACTCGCTGGGGCAGTTGCGCCTGCAGACCATGCGGGATGACGCCGACCCGAAGGATTTTCGCAAGGTGCTGATGATGTCCCAGCAGATCGACAAGGCCTTTGACAACGAGATCCTTACCCAGAAGCGCTAAGGACAGCATGACACCAGCGAGGAACCATGCGTAGCACAAATGGCAGCATTCTGCTGGTGGATGACGAGACCGACCTGCTCAGCCTGCTGTCGATGCGCCTGCGGGCGGCCGGCTATGAAGTGATTACCGCCACCGGCGGCGAAGAGGCGCTGGCTTTGTTGCGGCAGCATCCGGTGCAACTGGTGATCACCGATCTGCGCATGGACGGCATGGATGGCCTGGAGCTGTTCAACGCCATTCATGCCAGCCTGCCGGCCCTGCCGGTCATCATGCTGACCGCCCACGGTTCGATTCCGGAGGCCGTGAGTGCCACCCGCCAGGGCATCTTCGCCTTTCTAACCAAGCCCTTCGACGGCCGGGAGCTGCTCAAGCAGGTGGAGCAGGCCATGCAGCTCGGCGGCGTTCCGCAGCCGGCGAATGCCTCGCAGGAGGATTCCTGGCGGGCGGACATCATTGGCCGCAGCGCGGCCATGGAAAATCTGCTGGCACTGGCGCGGCTGGTGGCCGACAGCGATGCCAGCGTGTTTCTGCATGGCGAATCCGGCTCGGGCAAGGAGATGCTGGCCCAGGCCATCCACAAGGCCAGCCTGCGCCGCGACAAGCCCTTCATGGCCATCAATTGCGCGGCGATGCCGGAGAATCTGCTCGAATCCGAGCTGTTTGGCTATCGCAAAAATGCCTTTACCGGCGCCACCAGCGACTATCCGGGCCTGTTCCAGGCCGCCCAGGGCGGCACCCTGCTGCTCGACGAGATCGGCGACATGCCGCTCGCGCTGCAGGCCAAGCTCCTGCGCGTGCTGCAGGAACGCCAGGTACGCCCGCTGGGCTCGACCCAGACCGTGGACGTGGACGTGCGCATCATCTCGGCCACCCATCGTGATCTTGCCATCGAGATCCAGAACGGGCGTTTCCGTGAGGATCTTTATTATCGGCTGCACGTGGTGCCGCTGGAGCTGCCGCCCCTGTCCGCCCGGCGCGAGGACATCCCGCTGCTGGCCAATCATTTCCTGCGCCTGCTGGCGGACAAGAACCGCAAGAAGGTGCGAGGCTTCTCTCCCGAGGCCATGTTGCTGCTGTCCCAGGCCGCCTGGCCGGGCAACGTGCGCCAGCTCTACAACACGGTGGAGCAACTGGTGGTGTTGTCGCCCTCCCCCATCATCGCTGCCCCCCTGGTTCATCAGGCCCTGCGCGACCGCCCCACTCCCATCCTGCCCCTGGCCGAGGCCAAGAAGGCCTTCGAGCGCGATTACCTGGTGCAGCTCCTCCAGGCCACCCACGGCAATGTCGCCCAGGCCGCGCAACTGGCCCGGCGCAATCGTACCGAGTTCTATAAACTGCTGGAAAAACACCAGCTCGATGCCGCCCTCTTCAAGGACACGGCCGAATAGCTGTCGCCGAATGGCGACAGCTCAGGCCAGCATTTAGCACATATCCGCCAGGCATCAACGTTTCTTCAGGCCTAAAATGCCCTCCCGTCGTCAAAAGGCGACAGATTCAGGCTATCCGGACCACGCCCAAATCAGCCATCCGCGCAATAAACCCGTCAATTCAATGGCCTGGGCGCAGGCATCCAATCTTGGCACGCCCCTTGCTTCATCCTGATCGCAGTGCAGCTCTAAGCGTCATACAAAAACGGTCGGACTGGCCAGCGCCGGATCCGAACCACACAGGAGGTAGTATGTTGCATGGAATGCCCTTGCCGGAATTGCTCGGTGCCCTGATGTTCATGAGCCTTGCCACGCGTAGTCTGCGGTTTCGCCGTCCTGGCATCCCGCGGCTTGCCCCCCGGAAGATGCGTCTGCGCGAGCGTGTCTGGGTCTATCTGCTGGTCGGAAGCAGCAGTCGGCAGGTGGTCATGCCGCAGGCCGAAGCCAAACTGGCCAAGGCAGCCAAGACCCCTGGCGGCTCTCAGAATCTCGACGGATAACGAGAAACATGCGCGCAATGCCTGCCAGGCGGGCGAAAGAGACAGCGCGGTCGGGCGGTTCCGCCGGCCGCCAACTGTCCTTGATCCTGTATCTGATTTCCGGCCTGCTGCCACTTTCTGCTGGTGCTGCGGCCAGTTTCGACTTCCAGACACTCGTTGCGCGGGCCGAAAAGCTGGCGCGGCAACCCTATCAGGCAGCACCCGAGGTGCCGACCTTCCTGAAGCTGCTCACTTACGATCAATATCGCGACATTCGCTACCGGCCATCTGAAGCCCTGTGGCGACGCGAAGGCCTGCCCTTCCAGGCGCAGTTTTTCCATCCCGGCGCATTCTTTCCGCGCAGTGTCGAGATCCACGTCCTGGAAAACGGCCGCGAGCACCTCGTGCCATTTTCCGTGAAGCGCTTTGATTACGGCAAGAATCACTTCACCGAACCCATGCCCGGCAGTCTCGGCTACGCCGGATTCCGGTTGCACTATCCCTTGAACCGCCCCGACTACCTCGATGAAGTGGCAGTATTCCTGGGGGCGAGCTACTTCCGATCGCTGGGACGCAATGAACATTACGGGCTGTCGGCGCGCGGACTCGCCATCGATACGGCCCAGCCCCGGGGCGAGGAGTTCCCGGTTTTCCGCAGCTTCTGGCTGGAAAAGCCCAAGCCCGGCGCGACTGCCATGCGGCTCTATGCCCTGCTGGACGGGCCGAGTGTCACCGGCGCCTACCGCTTTGACATCAAGCCCGGCGACAACACCGCGATGACGGTACATGCCCGGCTGTTTTTCCGGCGCAGTCCGGAAGTGCTCGGCATCGCGCCCCTGACCAGCATGTTCCTGCATGGCGAGAACAGCTTGCGGCCATTCAATGATTTCCGGCCCGAAGTCCATGATTCCGATGGCCTGGCCCTGCAAAACGGTAGCGGCGAGCATGTCTGGCGCCCTCTGAGCAACCCCCGGGAACTGCGCGTCAGTGCCTTTCAGCTCCAGGATCCCAAGGGTTTTGGCCTGCTGCAGCGCGACCGGGACATCGATCACTATCAGGATTTCGAGGCCCATTACCAAAGCCGCCCGAGCGCCTGGATCACGCCGCTGGGCAACTGGGGCCAGGGTGAGGTGCGCCTGGTGGAGATCCCGACACCGGACGAAACCAACGATAACGTAGTCGCTTTCTGGACGCCGGCACAAAAACCTGGGAAGGGCGAAGCCATGGATCTGGATTATCGGATTGATTGGGGCTACCGGCCCGCGGAGAAGCCTCGGGGGGGATACGTGCTGGCGACCCGGCGCGGCGCCGGGGACCTGCCCGGCACGAGGCGCTATGTCATTGATTTCAAGGGCGGCAAGCTCGATGGCCTGGCGGCGGGCAGCCCGGTGGATGCAGATGTGTGGGTGGGTAGGACTGGCAGGGTGATTCGTCAACAGATCGAAAAGAATCCCGCCACGGGGGGCTGGCGCCTGAGCTTTCAGGTGCAGCCCCAGGGAGCAGGGCCGCTGGAACTGCGCGCCTTTCTGAGAAAGGGCAGTGAAACGCTAACCGAAACCTGGAGCTATCTCGAATCATGAACCGCACAAACTTGCTTGACCAGCCTTTATCCGCCAGACGCTGGCTGCTGGCGCCATATGGCGACCAGGCCGTGCTTCTGCCGGATTCCCCTTTCTGGCAGCAGGCCATCGAACGTGTGCGTCAGTACCTTGACTATCTACCGCTTTCCGAGGACGTGAAGCAGGACTGGATCATCCGCGTGCTGGAACGGGCAAGTGCAGCGGGCGAGATCGAGCCGCAGGCGGTCATGTCCCGGGTCTTGGACAGCCTGCGCACGGAAATGACCGAGCGGCAGGCCGACCTGGCGTCTCTGGAAGCGGATACCGCCTGGCGTCTGCAGGCCTGGCTGATGCAGGGTGAGCCTGGTGGCATGGATCTGGCAGCGGGCCATACCCCCTGGCAACTGGTGGCACAGGCGCCGGAAACCCCTGGCCACATGCCGGTGCAGGAACTGAGTTGCTCGCCACTGGGCGGAGCGGATGGATGGATGAGCGCGCTGCTGGCCCGTCTCCGCGGGATGGCCCTGCGCTGGGTGACGCAATCATGAGCACCAGCCCGGCCGACTGGCGCACGGTAGCCGGACATCGGCGGCTAATGCTGGCCGGGCTGATTCTCGCACCCACTTGGCTCAGCACCATGCTGGTGGCGGAGTACCTGCCGGATACCCTGCCCGGCATGTTGCGGCTGGGTTATCTGGTGCTGTTCGGCGTTCTGCTGGCCTGGATCTCGGCTGGCTTCTGGGTTGCCGCATCGGGTTTCGTCAGCCTGCTGCGCCGGGGAGATCGTTATACCCTGCTGGCCGGTGATGCCGGACATACGGTGAGCAATCCCGGGCGCACCGCCATTCTCATGCCGGTCTATCATGAAGATCCCAGTCAGGTATTTGCCAGTATCCGCGCCATGTACCTGATGCTGAGCGCCACCGGACGACTGGATGATTTCGATTTCCATGTCCTGAGCGACTCCCGCAAGCCCGAAAGCGCGGTGGCCGAGGAAATGGTCTGGGCCGAGACCTGTCGCGAGCTCAACGCCTTCGGGCGCATCTTCTATCGCCGCCGGACCATCAATCACGAAGGCAAGGCCGGCAATGTCGCGGAATTCTGTCGCCGCTGGGGCAAGCGTTATCCTTTTCTGCTGGTGCTGGATGCCGACAGCCTGATGAGCGGTGAGACCATCGTGCAGCTGGTGCAACTGATGGCGCGCAATCCGAAGGTCGGGCTGATCCAGACCATTCCCATGGCGGTCAACCGCCAGACCTTCTTTGCCCGCGCCCAGCAGTTCACCCAGCGACTGCACGGGCCGGTGTTCGCCGCCGGACTGCATTTCTGGCAGCTCGGCGACAGCAATTACTGGGGCCACAACGCCATCATCCGCACCGCCGCGTTCATGGCGCATTGCGGCCTGCCACAACTGCCGGGCAGGGTGCCCCTGGGTGGCCCCATCCTCAGCCACGACTTTGTCGAAGCCGCGCTGCTGCGCCGCGCCGGCTGGCAGGTCTGGCTGGCGCCCGAAATCCGCGGCAGTTACGAGGAGACCCCGCCGACCCTGCCCGATCATCTCGCGCGCGACCGGCGCTGGTGCCGGGGCAATCTCCAGCACGCCAAACTGCTGCTGGCCGAGGGCCTGCATCCCATGAGCCGGGTGCATTTTCTCAATGGCATCCTCGCTTATCTGAGCGCGCCGCTCTGGGCCATGCTGCTGCTGCTCGGCACCTTCGCCGCCGCCATCGGCGATCCCATCGAGGAGAGCGTCGCGGCACTGCCGAGCGGCATCTTCACCTATACTCTGATCCTCCTGCTGCTGCCCAAGCTTTTCGGCCCCCTGCTGCTTCTGCGCGAGCCAATGGAATTGCGCCGCTTTGGCGGGACTGCGGCGCTGGGCCTTGGCGTGCTGATTGAAACGCTCTGGGGGGCGCTGATGGCGCCGGTGCTGATGGTGGCGCACAGCCGCTTCGTGCTGGCCACCCTGTCGGGCAAGGACACGCGCTGGGGCTCGCAGCGTCGCCAGGACCGGCGGCTCGGCTGGGCGGAGGCCTTCCGGTACTTTCGTTTCGAATCCCTGCTCGGGATTGGCTGGGGCCTGCTGGCCTGGCGCCTGGACCCGGTCTTTTTCCTGTGGCTCTCGCCGGTGTTGCTGGGGCTGGTACTGGCGGCGCCACTGGCTGTCATGGGCAGCAGTGCGCGCCTGGGCCGCGGGCTCGGCGCCCTGGGAATCTTTCTGACGCCCGAGGAAAGCTGTCCGCCCTATGCCCTGAAGCTACTGCGCACGCTCAATCGACAGCACTACGCTGGCTTGCCGGAAACCGCATCCGAGGCCCTGCGCGAGGTCCTGATCAATCCCAGCCTCAACGCCCTGCACGTGGCCATGCTGCGGCTCGATTCACCAAGCGGCCTTGAGCCGCGCCAGCCCCTGGCAACACTGGAGGTCCGCGTGCGCGACGAAGGCCCCGAAGCGCTGAGTGAGACCGAAATCATGCGCCTGTTGCGCGCCCCGGAAAGCCTCCTCTACCTGCACTGGACCTTGTGGGAGAAGCCAGCCACGCCTGCTGCCGAGAACCCGGCCTACCTGCCAATCAGTGCCTGAGACTTGCTCAGGGCTCCGGTTCACTGGCCGGTGTTCTCGCCTTCGCGCGTGACTCGGCGAATACCCAGGCAATGCCGAAACCCGTCATCAGGGCGTGTTTTTCCCGCAGCAGCGGACTGTCCTCGAAGACCACCCCGGACAGATCATCATAGCGGAAAAAGGCCCCAGCCCAGATCTTGTCCAAGCGTCTGGTCACCGCGCCGGCCAGGCGCATGCCGCTGTAGCCTGCACGGGCCTGATAGGCGGGGCGATCCGCAGTGGCAAAGGCCGGATCCACCGAATAGTAATAATCGTGATAGCTGCGATCGCCGAACAGCGGCCCGAGTGTCATGCCCGCCCGCCATGGCCTGCGCCCCTCTCCCTGCCAGTTCAGGCTGAGATCAGGTGCCGCCACCCAGCCGACGTATTCGGCCCGGCCAAAATCCCTGGCCACCGCCAGCACGCCGCGTACCGGCAGGCGCAGGCTCATGCCTGGCAATGGGCCGGAGGTCTTGCGCAATACCACCTGCAGGGAGGGCCCGAGCTCGAAGCTCGGATCGAGATCCGGCATGCCTCGACGGGCTTCATTCCCTTCGCTTTCCACCGGCGTGGAGGCATTCAGGCTCATGTCCAGATGCAGGCGCTGCGAGCGGAACAGCGTGCCCTTGACACCACCGCGGCTCACGCGCAAGACCTCACCGCGATAGATGACATAAGGCAAGGGCAGCACATAGGTTTGCCCCTGATCGGCCCCCCGGTAATCCGGCGTATTCAATACCGCCGTGCCCAGGCCGAGCTCCCAGCGTGGCAGAGCGGGTTCTGCCGCCTTCGGTGCCGGCGTCGTGGCAGCCGCAGCAACGGCCTCGGCGCCAACCGGGATCTCTGGTACCACTGCCGCAAACACCAGCCCCGGCCAGCAGGCCAGGCCGAGCAGCCAGGAAAACTTCTGCTTCAAAATTTGCACCTCCCGAAGCAAGGCCCCGTTGCATCCACCACCGCTTGCGAGCTTTTCATGGGATTGGTCAACGCCTTGCTTAAAAAACGCGCGGCAGCCAGGCCACGAGCGCCAGCAAAACCAGGAGCAGCACAGGCGGCACCAGCACCAGACCCATGGCCATGTAGCGCCCCCAGCCAATGTGAAAACCCTTGCGATCGAGCACATGCAGCCACAAAAGGGTGGCAAGACTGCCGATGGGCGTGATCTTGGGCCCGAGATCGCAGCCGATGACATTGGCATAGATCATGGCCTGGCGCACGCCTTCAGACAGCCCTTGCGCGTCGTGGATGGCCAGGGAACCGATCAGCACCGTGGGCATGTTGTTCATCACCGAGGACAGACCGGCAAAGAGGAAGCCCGTGCCCAGGGTTGCAGCGAGCATGCCCTGCCCCCCAAGCGCCTCCAGGACGCGGGCCAGCTCTGTCGTCAGTCCCTGATTCTTCAGGCCATAGACCACCAGATACATGCCCAGACTGAACAGCACCACCTGCCAGGGCGCCTCGCGCAGCACCTTGCGCACTGGAATGACGCCTGCCTGACCGCTCCGCCACCAGCGTCCGGCCAGGGCCAGCAGGAAAAGCGCGCCCAGACCCGCCACCAGGGATACCGGCACGCCAAGCGGTCCACTGAAGAAATAGGCAAAGAGCAGCAATCCCAGTATCGGAAAGCTCCAGCGGAACACCAGCGGATCGCGGATCACGCTGGCGGGATGGGCAAGATTTGCAAGCGCGTACTGCGCCGGCAGATCACGGCGGAAATACAGGCCAAGCACCGCCATGGTCGCCACAATGGCGGCAATGTCCACCGGCACCATGACCCGGGCATACTGATCGAAGGGAATATTGAAATAATCCGCCGAGACGATATTCACCAGATTGGAGATCACGAAAGGCAGGCTGGTACTGTCGGCCACGAAGCCGGTCGCCATCACGAAGGCAAAGGTCGCCCCCGGGCCAAAGCCCAGCGCCAGCAGCATCTCCATGACGATCGGGGTCAGGATCAGAGCGGCGCCGTCGTTGGCAAAGAAGGCTGATACCCCGGCCCCGAGCAGGATCACCAGCGGGAACAGCCGCCGCCCGTGTCCCCCACCCCAGCGCGCGATGTGCAGCGCCGCCCAGTGAAAGAATCCCGCTTCATCGAGAATGATGGAAATGATGATCAGCGCCACGAAGGTAAAGGTGGCATTCCAGACGATCTGCCAGACCACCGGGATATCGGGCAGGCTCACCACCCCGACTGCAAGCGCCAGGACCGCACCGATCAACGCCCCCCAGCCAATGCCCAGGCCTCGCGGCTGCCAGATCACCAGAATCAGGGTAAAGAGAAAGACGAGCATGGCGGTCAGCATGATTTTCCTTTTTAGAGACAGCCGGGTTGCGCCGCTTATGCGCCCCGAGCGCAGGGGTCTTCCAGCCGCAGGGCGCGGGCGCGCTGTTTATCCGTCAAGAACGGCGACAACTCGCCCCAGTGCGCAAAGCCTGCCTTGAGCACGTCCAGCGCCCAGCCAGGCAGTTCAGGGTGCAAACGGTAATAGGCCCAGGTGCCGCGCCGCTGATCCAGCAGAACGCCCGCGATGCGCAATGCCGCCAGGTGGCGGGAGATCTTTGGCTGGGATAAGCCGAGCACCGCCGTCAGTTCGCAGACACAAAGCGACTCGCCATCGAGCAGCAGGTGCAGGATGCGCAGGCGTGTATCATCGGCAAGCAGGCTATAAAATGTAGTGGCTTCCATGGCCCGAATATATTCGAATGCCCATATATATGGCAAGACGGATACGCACTGGTTAATCAGCATCTGGCCTGGATGAAAAAGCCCCCCCAGACTCAGACTTAGGTCACACGCAAAGGGCCAGAGCCGGGTCTAGAATGCGTTTTCCGCCATGGCTTGACAGGCTCAGGAGTTTTTGATCAAGGCCTTGCGCTTTCGGCTTGGTGGGCATATACTGGCAGGGATTTTCAAGTCTTGGGTTTGATCGTTCGCAGTTACCCTGTGTCCAGTCGGTACTTCAACTTCTCATCTCATCGTCTTGATTCTCGTGTAACGCGGGCTCTGCCCAATTCTTCAGTCAATATTCAGGAATATTTATCATGGCAACTGGCATTGTAAAGTGGTTCAACGAATCCAAGGGCTTCGGCTTCATCACCCCCGATAATGGTGGCGAAGACGTGTTCGCGCATTTCTCTGCGATTTCCGGCAGCGGTTTCAAGACCCTGCGCGAAAACCAGAAGGTGTCCTTTGACGTGGTCACTGGCCCCAAAGGCAAGCAGGCAGCCAACATCCAGGCTCTGGATTAAGCAGCTCGCAACAAAAGCCCGGTTCGCCGGGCTTTTTTCATTTGGAGCCCCTGCCCGCAAACCGCGCCAGACAGGACTGCGCGACTCAGATCAGGACACACAGGCCCGAAACAGCCGGCCTAGACCGTACCCCTGTCCATCAGACCACCCCCCTCCGTAAAAGCAGCTCTGTCCGGTACCCACTCACCGGCTCGAATTGCCCGGATCAACATCGGGGCAACCTCCTCCAGCACCCAGACATCCTCCTTGCTGAACGGAATCGAGCGATAGTCAAAGTGACAGATCGTTCCGAACAGATCATCCCCATCAAATAGCGGTACGCCGCAGTATGACTGCACCACACGTTGCTTGGGATGACCCGCGACGCGCGTATCGTGCAGCGCATCCTCGGTCAGGAAGATACAACCGCTGTCACGCACAAAAAGACAGTAGGATTCCAGCACCGGCAGATCCGGGCAGCGTTCCACCTTTGGATCCAGCCGGTCGATCAGGTGCAGGTTGCGCAGGGTGCCTTCCTCGAAACGGAATATGGCGGTAAAGCGGTGAGGCGTCCTGCTGTTGAGATACCGCAAGGCCAGCCGAACACCCCCATTCTGCAACAGGTGTCGGGCGGTCATGACCGTTGTCTGATAGTAAGACATATTTCCCTCTCAATCGCCGGATGCCAGCGTGGTCAGAAGCCATGGGCATGCGAGATGCTCTTGGGAATGAGCAGAGACCTTTCAGGATGTTTGCTGACCCGGCCAGCAAGAGACAGCAAGCATTGAGGATTATGACAAAATGAACAAAATGTAGGTCATAGGAGATGCTGCTCACCGGTACCGACTGCGCACAGCATCTGCAACCAGAAAACAGGAAGGCGGGAAGCCCGCAAACAGGAGTCCAGCTTAGGGGATGCGTGTCGGCCTGACCACCGACCATGGCCTGATATTCAGCAGGCCATGGCCCTTGTTCAGGACGCTCAGAGATTGACCCAGGGCAGGCCGGCCACCTTCCAGCCTTCCTTGAAGCCTCGCCGGCCCTGGGCATCCTTGCCGCCCTCGAAGCCTTCCAGCACATTGTAACAGCGCGAGCATCCCCGGGCCGTCATGAAAGTCGCGGCTGCCACCGAACGCGCGCCACTGCGGCACAGGAACATGAGCACATCATCGGAACTGGCCCGCGCCAGAACTTCATCGGCAAAGGCTGGATTGATCTGCATCTCGGGGTAGATCTGCCAGGGGATATGCAGGCTGTCATGCACCATGCCGACGAATTCGACCTCGGGCAGGGTCCGCACATCGATCAGGCGGGCACCGGGCACTGCCCTGAACAGGGCAAATGCCTCGACCGGGCTCAGATCACCCGCGTAAGCATGGCCGGCTTCCTGCGCCCGGGTCGCCGCGCGCTCGAAAATGGCCATTGCATCAATTGCCTTGGAAAGCTCCTGATTTGCAGTATCGGGGACTGTCATCGTGGTTCCCTCCCTAGCCGGAATGGCTGCTCATCAAGAAGTGTGGCGCGATATCACCAGCAGTCAATCCACTTCCGACAAATGGCTTAGCAATGCGCCCGGTTTTCGTTATCATGTCTGCTCTTCCCCATCAAGGGCAACCATGAAGCAGACAGCCAGGCTGGATCGCGAGACACGCGGGCGCATCAATCAGCGGGTGACCATCGTTGGCGCGGCCTGGAACGTGCTGCTGGTCGCCATCAAGCTGGTCATCGGCCTGCTCGGGCAGTCCCAGGCACTGATCGCCGACGCCTTTCACTCGCTCGCGGATCTCCTGAATGATTTCGGGCTGATGATCGCCATGTACTTCAGCCGTCAGGCCCCGGACGAGGAACACCCTTACGGCCATGAGCGCTTCGAGACCCTGGCGGCCTTCGGCATCGGCCTGCTGCTGGCCATCAACGGCATCTGGCTGGCGCTGCACAATGTCCAGCGGCTTTATCATGGCGAGCTCAGCACGCCCGAGAGCTACACCCTGTTCGCAGCACTGCTGGGCATTTTCATCAAGGAAGGCATGTATCATTACACCATCCGCGCGGCACGGCTGACCCACTCGCCAGCGCTCAAGGCCAATGCTTGGGATCACCGTTCCGATGCCATCTCCAGCATCGTGGTATTCATCGGCATTGCAGGCACCCTGATGGGCATGCCCTATCTGGATGCCACCGTGGCCATCCTGGTGGGGCTCATGGTGCTGCGCATCGGCGCCATGACGGCCTGGGAGGCCCTGCAGGAGCTGGTAGATCGCGGCCTGGGCCCGGAGCAGCTGGCGCGCATCCGCAAGCTCATCACCGGCGTGGAAGGCGTGACCGACCTGCACCTGCTGAAGACCCGGCGCATGGGGCCGCAGGCACTCGCCGAGGTGCATATCGAGGTCGCGCCCCGACTGAGCGTGTCGGAAGGCCACCAGATCGCCGAACGGGTCCGGCGGACGCTACTGGAGGCGGTGCCGGATCTGAGCGAGGCCACCATCCATATCGATCCCGAGAATGATGAGACGGATGCCCCCTTGCTGCCACCGCGCAGCGAGGTAGAGCTTCGACTGCAGCGCGCGCTGGCCGAGCATCGGCTTCCCCAACCGGAGAACCTGCTGCTGCATTATCAATCCGGCAGGCTGCTGCTGGAACTCTGTTATTTTCTGCCGGCGCGTGGTTCACTCGACGAATTGCAGCTGCTGGCCACCGAGATCCGCGATACCTTGCTGGCAAGCGGGATCGCCCAAGACGTGCAGATCCTCTGGCGCAGCGAAACCGCGTGAATGCACTTTCATGGTGCAACATGGTCTGAAATGCACCAGATGTGTGCACGCGATCTGCACCGAAAGCAGGCAGGATCGCACTGATACAAGACATTTGACAAAGATCGCGCCTTGGCACAAATTCTGCTTTTGTGCTCGCGTAACCGTGGAACCCGTCCTGACAGGAGCTAGCAATGGCTGATGCCGTTAAAAACGTTTTCAAGATGATCGAGGACAACGAAGTCAAGTTCGTCGATCTGCGCTTTACCGATACCAAGGGCAAGGAACAGCATGTCTCCATGCCCGCCCACGCACTGGATGAGGCAGCCTTCGAAGAAGGCAAGGCCTTTGACGGGTCCTCGATTGCCGGCTGGAAGCACATCAACGAGTCCGACATGATCCTGCGCCTGGACCCGAGCAGCGCGGTCCTGGACCCCTTCATGGATGAAAGCACCCTGATCGTGCGCTGCGACATCATCGAGCCCGCCACCGGCGAAGGCTATGACCGCGATCCACGCTCGATTGCCAAGCGCGCCGAGGCTTACCTCAAGAGCACCGGCATCGCCGACACCGCCTACTTCGGCCCGGAAAACGAATTCTTCATCTTCGATTCCGTGACCTGGGAGATCGGCATGTCCGGCTGCTCCTACAAGATCGACTCCCAGGAAGCCGCCTGGAACTCCGGCAAGGAATATGAAAACGGCAACATGGCCCACCGTCCGACGGTCAAGGGCGGCTATTTCCCCGTGCCGCCGGTCGATTCCAGCCAGGATATCCGCAGTGCCATGTGCCTAGCCCTGGAAGAGATGGGCCTGAAGGTCGAGGTACACCACCACGAAGTGGCCACCGCCAATCAGAACGAGATCGGCGTGTCCTTCGGTACCCTCACCCGCAAGGCCGACGAGGTGCAGATCCTCAAGTACGTGGTGCACAACGTGGCCCATGCCTACGGCCACACCGCCACCTTCATGCCCAAGCCCATCGTCGGCGACAATGGATCCGGCATGCACGTGCACATGTCTCTGGCCAAGGACGGCAAGAATCTGTTCTCCGGCGACGGCTATGGCGGCCTGTCCGAAATCGCACTCTACTACATCGGCGGCGTGATCAAGCACGCCAAGGCCCTGAATGCCCTCACCAACCCGTCCACCAACAGCTACAAGCGCCTGGTGCCGGGCTTCGAGGCCCCGGTGATGCTGGCCTACTCGGCCCGTAACCGTTCCGCCTCGATCCGCATTCCCTATGTGACCAATCCCAAGGCCCGGCGCATCGAGGTCCGCTTCCCGGACTCCACCGCCAATCCTTACCTGGCCTTTACCGCCATGATGATGGCCGGTCTCGACGGCATCCAGAACAAGATCCACCCGGGCGAAGCCATGGACAAGGATCTCTACGACCTGCCGGCCGAGGAGAAGAAGTCCATCCCGCAGGTCTGCGGCTCGCTGTCCGAGGCCCTCGACGCCCTGGACGCCGACCGCGCCTTCCTGACCAAGGGCGGCGTCTTCACCGACAGCATGCTCGACGCCTTCATCGAACTGAAGCGTGCCGAGGTGCAGGAAGTGAACATGACCACGCACCCGGTGGAAATGCGCATGTACTACAGCCTCTGAGGGATTCCTTCAGATGCAAAGGGCCCCGGCAACGGGGCCTTTTTTCGTCTGTCACCCCGCCAGCACAGGATTCAGGCTATCATTAGAAAAAGCTCCGGAGGACCCCATGCGCCGATTCCTGATTCCGCTTATCCTGGTCACCCTGCCCACCCCCGCCGTGGCGGACACCGTCTATCGCTGGCTGGACAGCCAGGGCAGCGTGCACTATGGCGGCAAGCCGCCAGCGGGTGCGCGGCAGGTACAACGCATTCAGGGCGATGCCGGGGCAAACGTGGTCGCTCCCAAAACCAATACCGAAGGCGCGACCGCGCCGAGCAGTCCGGCACAGGCCGAGACTCCGGACCCCGAGCAGGCATCCAGGACCAAGGCGCGGGAGCAAGTGCAGCGCGAGCTGGATACTGCCCGCCTGAGCCTGATCAATGCCCTGCAGGCCTACGAAACCGGGCGCGCCGTGCGTTACGGCAATGAACGCAACTATGTGCGTTATCTGGAGCGGGTGAGCGCGCTGGAGGCACGCGTGCGACTGGCCCAGGAGCGCGTGTTGCTGCTGGAACGCCAGATGCAAGAGCTCGAGTCCCGACCGACACCGACACCCACCAGTTCCGGGCAGTAACACGCACCATAATGGTGCATGGCCCGTCCGGAATGCGGGATTTCTGGTCATTACGCAGGGCGCACGGACGCCTTTTCCGGGCATGGATATTGCTAATCTCAGGCTATGACCATCCCGACTCCAAATGAAAGCCAGCCGGATTTCCCGGTGGAAGCCGTCCTGGAAGCCCTGAGCACCGCCATCCTCGTCGTCGACGAGCGAATGCGGATCTGTTATCTCAATCTGGCTGCCGAGGACCTGCTCAAGACCAGCCTGCGCCATAGCCATGGGCAAAGACTCTCATCCCTGATCGAGGTATCCCCGGTGCTCAGGGGACAGTTCCAGGAAGTGCTGCATTCGCAGGCGCCGGTCACCCATCGCGGCCAGTCCCTGCGCGTTTCCCATTGGGGCGAGATCCTGGTCGATCTCTATGTCTCGCCACTGTCGCTTGCCCTGCCGACGGCCTCCACAGGCGCGCGCGTCCTGATCGAGCTGGTGCGCCAGGATTGGCACCTGCGGGTCTCGCAGGAAGAGATGCTGTTGACCCAGCATGTGGCCACCCAGGAAGTGGTCCGGGGGCTGGCACACGAGATCAAGAACCCGCTGGGCGGTCTGCGGGGCGCGGCGCAATTGCTGGAGCGCCACCTGGAAGACGCCAACCTCAAGGAGTACACCCATATCATCATCAAGGAGGCAGACCGCCTCAGCCGGCTGCTGACGCGCCTGCAGGGTGCCCAGGACCGGCCGCGACTGGCGCCCTGCAATATTCATCACGTGCTCGAATACGTGCGCCGGCTGGTGCAGCCGGAGTTGCCGACCGGCATCGATCTGCGCTTCGATTATGACCCGAGCATCCCCGAGTTTCCGGCAGATGCCGAACAGCTCATTCAGGTATTCCTGAACCTGGTGCGCAACGCGGTGCAGGCCCTGGGACAGGAAGGCCGCATTTTCCTGCGCACCCGCGTGGTACGGCAGTTCACCATCGGCGCACGCCGCCACCGGCTGGCGGTCTGCGCCGAAGTCGAGGACAACGGGCCCGGCATTCCGATTGAAATGCAGTCGCGCATCTTCCTGCCACTGGTCACCGGCCGCCCCGACGGCATGGGCCTGGGGCTATCCATCGTGCAATCACTGGTGGCGGGCCACAAGGGCACGGTGGAACTGAAATCCGAACCGGGCCTGACGCGCTTCAGTGTCATCCTGCCCATGCAAACCGAGGAGCCGAGCGCATGAAGCCCGTCTGGGTCATAGATGATGATCATTCCATTCGATGGGTACTGGAAAAGGCCCTGGAAGGCGCGGGCATCCCGGTGGAAAGCTTCGCCAGTGCCGCTGGCATCATCGAGCGCCTCCACCGCGAACAGCCGTCCGCCATCATCAGCGACGTGCGCATGCCGGGCATGAACGGGCTCGATCTGCTGCAACGCATCCAGAAACAGTGGCCGCATCTGCCCGTCATCATCACCACCGCGCATTCGGATCTCGACAGCGCGGTGGCGGCCTTTCAGGGCGGGGCCTTCGAATACCTGCCCAAGCCCTTCGACGTGGATGAGGCCATCAGTCTGGCCCGGCGGGCCATGGAACATCAGTCTCCCGCCCAGGAAGAGCCCTCCGAGAGCTTCGCGCCCCGCGAGATCCTGGGGGAAGCGCCGGCCATGCAGGAGGTCTTTCGGGCCATCGGCAGGCTGTCGCGCTCACATATCAACGTGCTCATCAACGGCGAGTCGGGTACCGGCAAGGAACTCGTCGCCCATGCCCTGCACCGCCACAGCCCACGGGCCAATGCCCCCTTCATCGCCATCAACACCGCCGCCATACCGGCGGAATTGCTGGAATCCGAACTGTTCGGCCACGAACGTGGCGCCTTCACCGGTGCCGTGAGTCAGCGCCATGGCCGCTTCGAGCAGGCCAATGGCGGCACGCTCTTTCTCGACGAGATCGGCGACATGCCGGCCGGCCTGCAGACGCGTCTGCTGCGGGTGCTGGCCGATGGCGAGTTCTATCGGGTCGGTGGTCACACCCCCATCCGCGTGAATGTGCGGGTGATTGCCGCCACCCATCAGCATCTCGAGCGGCTGGTGCAGGAAGGCCGTTTCCGCGAAGACCTCTTTCACCGTCTGAACGTCATCCGCATTCAGCTGCCCGCGTTGCGCGAGCGACGCGAGGACGTGCCACAGCTCGCCCGGCATTTTCTCGCCAAAAGCGCCCAGGAGCTCGGAGTGGAGCGCAAGCGCCTGAGTGCCGCGGCCGAGGAGGCGCTGACAGGCTTTGGCTGGCCGGGCAACGTGCGCCAACTGGAGAACGTTTGTCGCTGGCTGACGGTCATGGCACCGGCCCAGGTGGTGCAGGTACATGACCTGCCACCCGAGATTCACGGCGCCGACAAGGCTGGGGAGCCCGCGATAGCCATCCAGACCCACCGGGAATGGGACCTGGTGCTGGCGGACTGGGCGCGGATGCGGCTGCGCCAAGGCCAGGAAAACCTGCTGGAAGAGGCCGGTCCGCGCTTCGAACGCACCCTGCTGGAAGTGGCGCTCGCATATACCCAGGGGCACAAGCAGGAAGCCGCGCGCAAGCTCGGCTGGGGGCGCAACACCCTGACCCGCAAGCTGCGGGAACTGGGCATGGATCATGGCGAGGAGGACGAGCACTGGCAGGATCAGGAACAGGCCGAAGAGGCAACGCGGCGTCCTTAAGTCCGATACGGATCACGAACTTGCAGCCACCCAGGAGGGTCTTAACGCTTGTAGGCGCGTTTTTGGCGCCGCAAACCAAGAGGTGAACCATGAATCGTGATCAGATCAAGGGACGCGGCAAGGAAGCCATGGGCAAGGTCCAGAAGGAAGCCGGTCGCCTGAGCGGCGATACCAGCACCGAGGTGAAGGGTACCGCCAAGGAAGTGGCCGGCAAGACCCAGAAAACCTTCGGGGACACCAAGGCCAAGACCGAGCATTGAGGTCTACGCGTACCCCCGCATCGTCCTCGAAGTGGCGATGCGGGGGTTTTCAGCGAGATGAGCCCAAAACAGAGGGAACACCAATGAACCGTTATCATGACCGTGAACGAGACCTGGCTGTGCAGGCCTTCCTGGGTCAGGAACGCCAGCTCCCGGAAGATCCGCTAGAAGAACGGATCGTCGTCTGGAAGACCTTTCGCGACCCGCAGGAAGCCCGGGATTATGCCGAGAACATCCTGCTCGATACCGACCAGGAACTGGTGGGCGGCTATTGCGCCGACAGCCTTGGGCGGGTTTACTGGGTGGGAGTACAGGTCCCGGACGTGCGGGCCTGGGGACACAGCATGGCCATCCACCTCAGGGATCCTTACGATGCCCAGGACCCGGATAGCAAGGGGCACGGCATCAGTGCCTGATCATTCCTCCGGCACCATCCGCGAGGGCCAGACCCGAAACAGGGTATAGGCACCAAACAGCCCCAGAATCCAGGAAGGCCAGGGCAGCCCGCCAAAGCGGGCGAATTCCTGCGGTCCGAGTTGCGCGGCCACGAAAGCCGCGATGATCAAGCCTACGCCCACGACTCCCATGAATACCCGATGCAGGCCGACCCGGATCTCCAGTCGCAAGGCATCTGGCTGATCCGACTTGAGCCTGATCTGAAGCTGTCCATGTACGGCCTGATCCAGGGCGGCATGCAGCAAATTGGGGATATGCGGCAGGTTCAGGCCCCATTTGGGGGCTGCATCGCGAAATTCCTGCAACCAGGCCAGCGGCCCGCGCTGCTGGTTCATCCAGGTGGACAGCAGCGGCGCGCCAATCTCCCAGATGTTCAGATGAGGATTGAAGTTGCGGGCGATACCCTCGACATTGACCAGGGTCTTTTGCAGCAGCAACAACTGCGGCTGGGTCTGCATGTTGAACTGGCGCGTGGTCTGAAACAGGCGCAGCAGCAGGTTGCCCACGGAAATCTCGTTCAAGGGGCGCTCGAAGATCGGCTCGGCGATGGCCCGCAAGGCCGTTTCGAAATCCTGCACGTTGGTGTCCGGCGGCACCCAGCCGGCCTCGATGTGGGCCTGCGCCAGCCGATAGTAATCCCGCTGAAAGAAGGCTGACATGTTTTCCGCCAGATAGTGCTGGCTCGCCTTGTCCAGCGTCCCCATGATGCCGAAGTCCACGGCAATGAAACGACCATTAATCGGATCGATGAAGATGTTGCCCGGATGCATGTCGGCATGGAAAAAGGCATCGGAAAACACCTGACGGAAGAATATCTCGGCAGCCCGGCGCGAAAGCTGGTCGAAATCGATGCCGGCTTCTGCCAGTTCCTCATAATGGCTGACCGGAATACCGTGGATGCGCTCCATCACCAGCACCGACTGGCTGCAGTACTCCCAGTAAATCTGCGGCACATAGAGCAGCTCGGGAAACTCGGCGAAGTTGCGCCGCAGCTGGCTGGCATTGGCCGCCTCGCGCAGGAGATCCAGCTCGCCAAGCAGCGTCTTGGCATATTCCTTTACCACCGCACGGGTGCGCAGCCGCCGACCTTCGGCGGTGTAACGCTCCAACAGATCGGCCAGGAAGGCGAGAATCGAGAGGTCCTGCTCGATCACGGTTTCGATGCCGGGCCGGCGGATCTTGACTGCCACCTCGCGACCGTCGCGCAGATGGGCAAAGTGCACCTGGGCGATGGAGGCCGCTGCCGCGGGCTCGCTCTGAAAATCACTGAACACCTCTTCCAGCGGATGCTGCAGCGATTGCGACAGGATGACCAGCGCGGTTTCGCTCGAAAAGGGCGGCACGTTGTCCTGCAGCAGTGCCAGCTCGCGGGTGATCTCGTCGGGCAGGAGATCGCGACGGGTGGAGAGCACCTGGCCCAGCTTGACGAAGGTCGGCCCCAGTTCGATCAGGGCCAGGCGCAGGCGCTGCCCGATGCTGCCTTCCGTGCGTCGCTCCACCCAGTAGATGGGATTGAGCGCCAGCACGAAACGATAGGGTCGCAGCACCGGCACCGAAAAGATCCATTCATCCAGGCCGTGCTTGACCAGCACCCGGACGATGCGCAACAGGCGCATGGCACGCTGGAAGGTGCTGCGCAGATCCGTGCGAACCGTTCCGGGGGTATTGGGGGACAGCAGATTACGCAACATGCATGAACCACTCTCGCGTGGCGTGGCAGGGCAGATCCACAAATGCGCCAAGCTTAACATGACCCGCGCCGACTGACACCGCCCAATGGCCTGCCAGCCAGCGCCGGATTTTGGTCTGGGGAGTTGATCCTTTATGATGTCTGGTTTCCAAGCCCGATGCCGCCATGCCCCTGGAATTACGACACCTGCGCACCCTGATCGCCCTGGCCGAGACCGGCAGCCTCTCGGCGGCGGCCGAGCGCGTCCATCTCACCCAGTCGGCGCTCTCGCATCAGATCAAGTCCATCGAGGACGAGTACGGCCTGCGCCTGTTCCAGCGCAAGAGCAGCCCCTTGCGCCTTTCGGCGGCCGGCCAGCGGCTGCTGGATCTGGCCAGGGAGGTGCTGCCCCTGGTGCGCAGCGCCGAGCGCGACCTGGCCCGGCTCAACCAGGGTCAGGCGGGGCGCCTGCGCATTGCGGTCGAGTGCCATACCTGCTTTGACTGGCTGATGCCGGCCATGGATGCCTTTCGTGAGAACTGGCCGGAGGTGGAACTGGATCTGGTGTCAGGCTTTCACAGTGATCCCCTGCCCCGCCTGCTGGATGACAGCGCGGACCTGGCCATCAGCTCCGAAGCCGCACAAATCCCAGGTCTCTGCTTTCACCCGCTGTTTCGTTACGAAGTACTGGGGCTCATGGCGCGGGGGCACCGGCTGGCTGAAAAGCCCTGGCTGGAAGCCACCGATTTTCGCGACGAGACCCTGATCAGCTACCCCGTGCCCGATGAGCGGCTCGATCTGTTCCGGGGATTGCTGCATCCGGCCGGCGTGCTGCCGGCGGGCCGGCGCACGACGGAACTGACTGTCGCCATCCTGCAACTGGTCGCCTCCCGGCGTGGGCTGGCCGCGCTGCCCGCCTGGGCGGTGGCGGGCTACGTGGAGAAGGGTTATGTGCAGGCCCGCCGGCTCGGGCCCCAGGGACTCTGGAGCCAGTTATATGCCGCGAGCCATGAGGAACAGGCGGATCTCGCCTATGTGCAGGACTTCGTGGAGACCGTGCGCGCGCAGAGCTTCGCGCAACTGTCCGGCATCCGCCCACTGGGAGAAATGGTCTGCTCCGGGGATCTGACCGAGGCGAAGCTGTCCTAAAAGCGGATGTAGGCGTAGCCGCGCTGCTGCAGATCGATCAGTCGGGTATAGGCATCGTGGACGATCTTGACCCCCGGCAACACGTCCTTTTCCGTCCAGCCCATGCTCTTCATGGTCACGCCGCAGAGCTCGACACTCACCCCATGGGCCAGCAGCTCATTGATCACCTTGTCGTTGGGATTGTAGGCAAATTCGTCCTTTTTATGACGCTGATAGGCGGCGTCATTGAGCACCCAGTAGGCCGCCGGCCCGTGCAGCACCACGCTGATGTGCAGATTCCGGGGGGCCACGCCCTGGTCCTTGTAGGCCTCCAGCAGCCCGCGTACGTAATAGAGCGCCTTGCCGATGCCGGCGTCCCAGACGTCATCCTTGACGTCATAGGCCACCCGGATGTTCTCGTGCTGCTCGACATTGATGACTGGCCGAGCCGCATCCGCGGTTGGCGCGGCGAGGGTTGGTGCTGAAAGGGCGAATAGCAGGGCAAGCATGAATGACCGGATCATGGGACACCTCCTGATTCCAGTATAGCCGAGGCGCCGGTCCGCAGGAGTTCGTGAACATCCCCGGCGTTCCCGACGGGGCAAGGCTGCACTGACATTTCCGCTTGCACGCATCCATGATACGCTACCGCTACAATTCATATAACGGCATATTCATTGATAATGAATATCGAACGAATCCTTACTCCGCTCTGTACCAAGCAGCCTGCCTTGGCCATCTCGTTCCTGCTCTGCGCCGGCCTCGGCCATGACGCGCTGGCCGCCAACTGGATCGCCATTCAGGGCATGGAGCCGGCAAATGCCGCCCCGCTACGGCTCTTTGGCTTCACCCAGGGCACCTATGAACAGCTTGTCAACACCGGGGATGGGCAGTCGTCGGAGTCGAGCTTCAATATCCGAAGGGCCCGGCTGGGCGCGCGCGGGGCGATCGCCGACGGCCGGGTCAATTACCTGTTCCTCACTGAATTCGGCAACAATGCCATCACCCGCCAGGACAGTGCCGTGCTGGTGGATGCCTCTGTCACCTTCAATCTACTGCCCGGCCTGCGCCTGCGCGCCGGCCAGTTCAAGCAGCCGACCATGGATGAAGCGCTGGAGGGCAATCCTTTCGCTTCGGATTTCATCAATTTCAGCCTGATCGCCGCACAGCTCGCGCAGGAAAACAAGATCATCTTTGATCCCAACACCGGCGTGAATCGCTTCGACGGCGGCGTCAACGCCTTTCGCGATGTCGGCGTGCAGGCCTTCGACGTGTTCCGCCAGGACGCCATGGAATATACCTACGCGCTGATGCTCAGCAACGGTCGTTTCGGCGGTACGGACGACAATGACGACAAGGATCTGACCGGGCGCCTGCAGGCCAGCTATGTCTTCAAGGGCGCGCTGAACTCCGCCCTGCGCGAGGAACTGAGCGCCTTCGTCTGGCACAGCGAGGGCCGGCGCGACTATAACGCGCAAGATTACCGACGCATGCGCCAGGGCCTGGGCGTCCACTACAATCGGGCGCCATGGCGCTTTCGCGCCGAATACGTACGCGCCGAGGGCATGATCGAGACAGGCCTGACCCCGCAGATCGAAGGCGGCACTCCCACGCTGGCACCCACGGGCGAGGCCGAAGGCTGGTATGCCATGGGGTCCTACTCTCTCACCCGGAACTGGGAATTGAATCTGCGTTACGACACCCTGGACCGGCTCACCAACCAGGGGGCCAGCGAGCGCGATTTCTCGACTTGGACGCTGGGAGGCCAGTACATCTTCAGCCCGCAGGCACGCGTCATGCTCAACTATGAAATCCGCGACGTCAGCGCGCCTCAAGGCGGCAATGCACCAGCGTTGCCGGAACGCGTCAGCGCCCAGGCCGTCCTGACCTTCTGAAGCTTGGACAGGGAGGCTCAGCAAAATGAACCTTCCTCCCTTCTCGCCTCAGTGCCGGACGGCCCCTTCGCAAGCCAATCAACGGCCCTGTTGAAAGACGACAGGGGTTCCTGGTGCCACATGCCGGGCCAGCTCCCAGGCATCCCAGTTGGTCAGGCGCACGCAGCCATGCGAGCTGGTATAGCCAATGCTTTGCGGCTCGGAAGTGCCATGGATGCCATAGTGCGGCTTGCTCAGCGCAATCCACACCAGCCCGACCGGAGAGTTCGGCCCAGGAGGCAACATGGCCTCCGGATTGGAATCCGGGACATCGTGAAAGAGCCTGGGCTGGTAGTGGAATTTCGGCTTGAAGGCAATGCGCTCGGCCCGCCAGGTGCCCAGCGGCAGGGGATCGTATTCCGACCCCAGGGTGGACGGATAATGAAACAGGATCTGGCCCTGGGCATCCAGGCCCTGGGTATAAAACCCCGTGGCCGAGACGACGATGCGCCGGACATCGTGGGGGGCCTTGTCGCCTTCCCAATCGACGGCCGGCGCGAAAATCCGCGTGCCGGGCCGGATATCCTGGAAATCGACCTGCGGATTGAGCTGGCGCAACACGGCAGACGTGCTGTGAAAACGCTCGCTCAAGGCCTCGAGCGCCGACTCATAGCCCAACCAGGAGAGATTGGCACGTTCATAGATGCCAGCAGGCAAAGGCTTGAAACGCGCTGCCGCATCCTCGGGCGCGGTGACATAGGGCTGCACCAGGGCACCAACAGGGGCCGCTGCTGCCCTAGCCAGCTGCTCAAGCGTTGGACGATCCAGTTTTCCGGTGGCCGGGAGATCGCGGGATTTCTGGAACCAGAAAAGGGCCTTTGTGGTGTTCTTGCCCCAATGGCCATCCAGCACGCCGGGCGAGAAGCGGGCGCGATCGAGCAGGATCTGAGCAGCCAGGACCGAAGGGCCACTGCTTGCCTGCAGGGGCAACTGGATATGCTGAAACTGCACACGCTCCGGATGGATCTGGCCGAAATTCTCGACCGGCTGGATGACGGGAATCTGGCCAGGTGACGGCATCGGCTGGGGAACCGCCGCCTGCGCAGGCAAGGCAAGGAGAATGGCAAAGACGAAATACAGCATGCTGCGCATACTCTCTCCCGTTTGGGGGCTTTGAGGATTGAGACCACAGGGAGGCTGGCAAGTTGGCCAGGATCCAGCCAATTAAGACGTCCCACCCCGCCGGGTTCAGACCGCCTTGGTTTTCTCGCCCCGCCCCAGACCACCCACCAGCGCAAAACGCAGCGCCTGCTGCGGCGTCATCTCGGGCAGTTCGATGATCTGGTCGCGGCGCACCAGATAGGTGAAGCCACCGATCTGGTAGCTCATCGGCACGTAGACCGCCACGCGGTCCTCGCCGGCAATGGTCGGCAGCTCGGGCAGGCTATGGCGGGTCAGCAGCCCGACCGTATAACCCAGGCCATCGGGCTGACGCACCAGCACTACCGTCTGAAAGCCGTTTTCCTTGCCACCGATGAGAAAGCTCACGGCCTCCTGAATGGTGCTGTACACGGACTCCAGCAGGGGAATGCGGGTCAGCAGACCATTGAGCCAGTCAAAAAAGGAGCGAGTCACCACATGCGAGCCCAGCACGCCAACGATCAGGATGGCGCCGAGGGTCAGCAGCAGTCCCAGGCCGGGAATGTACTTGCCAAACAGCAAGGCCACCACGCCCTGAAACAGGCCATCCATCATCTCCACCACCCAGACCGTCAGGTACAAGGTGAGCGAGATGGGCAGGGCGATCAGCAGGCCCCGGACGAAGATGCTGCCAAGCTGTTTCATGAATCCGGCTTCCCGTATGCAAAATGGCGTGAATACTCGTCATCATACCTTTTCTGCGGGCAAAAAGGCAGGTACGCGCCTTGGCCGGATGCGTCGGGACAGCGGAATCCTGTACCCTGAAAAAGGTCCAAGCTGCGATCTTTGCCTGCAATGAGGAAAGAATGCCAAAAGCGGCAGGTTTCCGGCCCTTGAGCGCCGCTGAAAGACGGCTCGCGGCCAGCATCTTTGCTGACCGGATCGATTACGCGCGCGTGCAGGTCCGGCGCCGCAGTTTTTTCCCCCTTGGGCTGCAGTCACGCACCACTGCCATGGCGCCGAATGGACACTTGTACTTTCATCCGCAAAGCCCGCTTTATCGGGAATGTTTCGCCGAATGCGCGCAAGGATCGTTACAGGGATTGTTCATCCACGAAATGGCCCATGTCTGGCAGCACCAGCAAGGTCAGCGGGTGTGGATATGGGCAGGCTTGGAGCAGCTTTCCCGCGATCCCTACGGTTATCGCTTGAAGCCCGGCAAGTCCCTGGCGCAATATGGCCTGGAGCAGCAGGCCGAGATCCTGCGCCACTACTTCTATCTGCGACAGATCCCCGCCCAGGCGGCAAAAATGGGGCTCAGCGCGGCGGACCTGCCGCCTTATCAGGATACCCTCCAGGCGTTTCTGGAACATACCGGCGCAAGCGCGGGCAGTATCCGGATTTAGCGTGAACATGAAGCAGGATTCAGCACTTTGCCTATCCCCGCCATGCCGGCCACACCGGCCTGATCCAGGAACCCTGCTTTCGTGCCTGCACGCGCGCTGATCGTGCACTGGCGCCTGCCACTTGCGCTGGCGCTGCTTTGCCTGCTGGCGCAATGGCCGGATCTGGCCCCTTATCTGCGCTATGAGCGCATAGCCATCCTGCAGGGCGAGGTCTGGCGCCTGCTCAGTGCACATCTGACCCACTTGAGTGTTGGCCATCTTGCCCTGAACCTGCTGGGGCTCGCCCTGATCTGGCAGATCTTTGGCGAGGGCTTCAGCCAGCGCCAGTGGCTCCTGATCCTGGTACTGATCTTTCTGGGCATCAGCCTGGGTCTGCTTGTTCTGTATCCGCAAGTGCAGTGGTATGTCGGCCTGTCGGGCAGTTTGCATGGCCTGTTCGTTGCCGGTGCCCTGGCGCAATGGCGCCGTGGCAACTGGCTCGGGCCCGTGCTGCTGGCAGGTCTTGCGCTCAAGCTGGTCCGCGAGCAATGGATGGGGCCGCTGGCGGGCAGCATCGCGCTCACTGGTGGCCCCGTGCTCACCCAGGCCCACCTGCTAGGAGCAATCGCCGGTCTGCTCGTTGCGGCACCGATCCTGTCTGGACAGCGCCGCTAAGTCCTGCCGTATCACCCTGCGAAAAGCACCATCCCAGCATTTCCATCTGCCGAAATCAGCCTTTTGGCCCAGCCCGACAAGGCCGCCAAAGACCAAAGTCCCAGATCAATTTCCCGGTCCGGGAACAACAATCAAGGCAGGAAGTCTCAACCAGTCAAGGATGACGTCATGAGCAAGATCCTGCGATCAGGATTGCTGTTGTCACTTGCCGGAAGCGCTGTGTTCACCGGCGGCTGCTATTTCGATATCGCCAGTTCCGATTCATCCCCCAAATCCCAAGCAGTGGCGGCCAGCCAGCAGGCTTCAGCGGAAAATGGTGCGGATCTGTTTGCCAAATTGCAGACGCATCAGGCGCGCGTCGCAAAGATAGCGGGCTCCGGCCAGGTCAGCTTCATCGGCGCCAATCCTGGCGCCCCCTTGCCCCTTGCAAGGCGGGTGACCACGGCGGGTGTGGACCGGGCGGCGGACTCCGCCAGCATGGCCGCATTGCAGGAATATGGGCCCTTGTTTGGTCTTGGCAACCCGCGCGAAGAGCTGCAACTCATTCGCAGCTCGGAACATCCGCTTGGCGGCGAAGTAGCGCGGTATCAGCAGGTCGCTGGCGGCGTCCCTGTCATCGGTGGCGAGCTGGTGGTCAACACCAGCAATCGCGGCCTGCTGTCCATGAACGGAGAGATTTCCCCCAGCCCGGAGATCCCGACCAGGCCTGGCATTGATGCCGGCAAGGCGCAATCCACTGCCATGGCGGCCGTCAGCAAGTGGCATCATCTATCAAGAGACCTGCTGAAGGTCTCGCCGGCAAAGCTCGCCATCTACGATCCCAGGCTCATCGGTCCCGAAAGCGCCACGCCCACTCGCCTGGTCTGGCAGATCGAAGTCGGGGTAAAGGAAGCGCTACCCGTGCGCGAGATGGTGCTGGTGGATGCCCGCACGGGCGGCATCGCCCTGCATTTCAACCAGAGCGAGGCCATGCTGGATCGCGCCACCTACACCAGCAATCATAGTGACGTTCTGCCGGGCAATCTGGTCTGCGACGAGTCGGACCTGACCTGCAGCAAGGGTGATCAGGACGCACGCGATGCGCATCGCTACACCGCGGATTTCTACAACTTCTTCGCCAGGGTCCATGGGCGCGACAGCATCGACAACCAGGGCAAGCGGCTGGTTTCGAGTGTTCACTACGGCATCGGTGATATCCAGAATGCCTACTGGAATGGTGAGCAGATGGTCTACACCGATGGCATGCCCAGGGCCGACGATCTCGTGGCACATGAACTGACTCATGGTTTCACCCAGTACACATCGGGCCTGAACTCCTACTATCAGTCGGGTTCGATCAACGAGTCCCTCTCGGACATCTGGGGTGAATTCATCGACCAGACCAATGGCGCCGGCACGGACACACCGGAAGTCAAATGGCTGCTCGGCGAGGATGTCCCTGGCACAGGCGCCGTGCGGAGCATGAAGGATCCCACCGTGTATAAGCAGCCGGACCGCATGACCAGTCCACTCTACGGCACAGGTGGCGGCGATCAGGGCGAGGTCCACGTCAACAGCGGCATCAACAACAAGGCCGCCTATCTGATGGTCGAAGGCGGCAACTTCAACGGTCAGACCGTCACCGGGCTCGGCATCGACAAGGTCGCAAAGATCTACTACGAGGTCCAGACGCATCTGCTCACCTCGGGTTCCAACTACCACGATCTTTATCAGGGTCTGTATCAGGGCTGCCTGAATCTTGGCTCAAGCAGCAGCTCGGGCATCGGCCAGGCCGACTGCCAGGAAGTGCGCAAGGCCACCCTGGCGGTCGAAATGGACCGCGAACCCCAGCCGGGATTCCTGCCCCAGGTGGACGCCTGCCCTGCCCCGCAGCAAGCGGCAGACATATTCTTCGATGATATGGCAACCGCTACCAACTGGGCCTTCAGACCCGTAAGCGGCCAGGTCAACGATTGGCGCATCAGTGGTGAATTTGCCCATTCCGGCAAGACTTCTCTCAACAACGAGAGTCCTGCCAGAGTTTCCGACAGCGCCGCCGAGATGCAGCGCAGCGTCACCGTGCCAGCGGGGGCCTTCCTGCATTTTTCTCAGGCCTATGATTTCGATAGAGGCGGCGGGAGATTTTATGACGGCGGGGTGCTGGAATACTCGCTCGACAATGGCGCGAGCTGGACGGATGCCAGCCCCCTGCATGATGCGGGCAACAGCTATGGTGGCGCCCTGGCCACTGACAGCGGCAATCCACTTGAAGGCAGGCAGGCCTTCGTAGGCATCAGCCATGGTTATGTTGACAGCCGCTATGATCTGTCCCCGCTGGCGGGCAAATCCGTGCGCTTTCGCTTCCGCATGGGCTCGGACAGGGAAATCGCCGGCTGGGGCTGGTACGTCGATGATGTCCGGATCTATACCTGCGCCCTGCCCCAGACTTCACAACCAGCGCCCGCTCCTGGGCCGCAACCAGGACAGACGCCACTCAGCCCGGGCACGGGCGATCCCTGCATTCCCTGCGACGCCGCCCCCATCAATGATGGCCAGAATAATGGCACTGGCGCAAGCGGAGGTACGGGGGGCAGTAGCGTAACCACAAATGCCAGCGGCACAGGCGGCGGTGGCGGCAGCCTGGATGCGGTGCTGATGGGCCTGCTCCTGAGCGGGTTGGGGTTGCAGGGCTGGCGACGCCGATCACGCGCCTGACCGACCGGCCGCTTCCATGCCCGTCGGAATCCAGGCGGCGGAAGTAGCCCGGTCTTCTGCCTCTTGCCGGCAACTTTCTGTCCCTGCTTTCGTCAAACTCTTTGAGCCGATACCTGATGCGGAGAGCGCATATGTATACCAAACTGCAGATCATGGGCATGACAGATGAATCCGCTGCAAAACGCGCCGAGCAGGCCCTGCGCGAGGTGCAGGGCGTCGAGCACGCCGAGGTCAATCTTCAGGACGGCACGGCGGAAGTGGAAATGGGGCCGCACCTTTCAGCACAACTGCTCATGCGCGCGCTGGGAGAGGCCGGTTTCGGCGGCCAGCCACTATCCAGCTGAGTCCGGGGGACAGCTTCAGGAGGATTCATGGCACGCGAGGCACTCAGGGACGATATCCGCAAGGCCGCGCACCCGCTGCAGGACAGGCCCGAGGACTTCGATCCGCTGATGGACCTGGTGGGTAACGCGCGACTGGTGCTGCTGGGCGAGGCCAGTCACGGCACTGAGGAGTTTTACCATCTGCGCGCCGAGATCACCAAACGCCTGATCACCGAAAAGGGCTTTCACGCCGTGGCCGTGGAAGCGGACTGGCCGGACGCCTATCGCGTCAACCGCTATGTCAAGGGCCAGGGTACGGACGCAGATGCCAATCAGGCGCTGGGCGGCTTCAGCCGCTTCCCGACCTGGATGTGGCGCAACACCGAAGTGCTCGCATTCACCGACTGGCTGCGCGTGCACAACCAGGGTAAGGCGCCAAGCCAGCTGACCGGCTTCTATGGCCTGGACCTCTACAGCCTGCACACTTCCATCCGCGCCGTGCTCGACTACCTCGACAAGCAGGATCCCGAGGCCGCCGCGCGGGCGCGCTATCGCTATAGCTGCTTCGATCACTATGGCGAGGATACCCAGGCCTATGGCTATGCCGCCAGTTTCGGGCTCTCGGAATCCTGCGAAAGCGGCGTGCTGGCGCAGTTGCAGGACATGCAGCGCCAGGGAATCCTGTTGCAGGGCCAGGGCGACCAGGCCGCCGAGGACGAGCACTTTTTCGCCGAGCAGAATGCCCGGCTGGTCAAGAATGCCGAGGCCTATTACCGCACCATGTTCCGTGGCCACGTATCGAGCTGGAACCTGCGCGATCAGCACATGTTCGACACCCTGCAGGCCCTGATCGGACATATCGAGCGCCAGCAAGGCGGCGAACCGGCCCGCATCGTGGTTTGGGAGCACAATTCCCATCTGGGAGACGCCCGCGCCACCGACATGAGCCGCCGCGGCGAGTTCAATGTCGGCCAGCTCGTCAAGGAACATTATGGCGATGCAGCAGTGGCGGTCGGCTTCACGACCTTCCATGGCACGGTGACTGCTGCGAGCAACTGGGATGCCCCCGCCGAACGCAAGTTCGTCCGCCCCGGTCTTACCGGCAGCTACGAATGGCTTTTCCACCATGTGGAGATTCCCCGCTTCCTGCTCAGCCTGCGCGGGGGCGGCAGACTGGCGGAGCAGGTCAACGAAACACGCCTGGAGCGCGCCATCGGCGTCATCTACCTGCCGGAATCCGAGCGCCTGAGCCACTACTTTCACGCGAATCTCGCCGAGCAGTTCGATGCCGTCATCCATGTCGACAAGACCCGCGCCCTGACCCCGCTGGAGCGTAATGTGCACTGGGATCGCGGCGAGGAAGCACCGGAGACCTACCCCTTCGCCATCTGAGCTTTTGGCATGAAGAAAAAAATCCGCGGCAATCCGCGGATTTTTTCATGTCCCGATTCAGACTACCTTTTTTCCGGAAAATGGCTATTATTGGGAATTCCATAATCAAGCGGTAAAGAGGAAGACATGCGCGTTTTCAAGATTATTGCGGGGCTGGCCCTGATCATGCCGGCCCTGCAGGCCCAGGCTGCCGATCTGCAGGCCATTCTGGGCGTGGAACAGGGCGAAATCTCCGGTACGGTCGCCAGCGGCGGCGACCCCGTCGACCTGCGTCGCGACCTCGGCCTGGACAAGTCCAATCCCGTCGTTGCCGGTTTCAAGATCGGTGCCCTCGGCAACACCTTCGCCTTTCGCTACATCCCTTACAGCTTCAGTGGCGATGGCTCGGTCAGCCAGAACTTCTCTTTCCGCGGCCTCAACTTTGCAGTGAATGACCCCGTGCACAGCGACGTCGACATCAAGGAATATGCCGCAGACTACCGCTTCGGCTTTGCCCTGCCGGGTCTGGCGCGCGTGGGCGTGGGCGCTGGCGTGAACGTGTTTGACGCCAACTTTGCCATAACCCGCAAGATCACTGGCGAAACCACGACAAAGCAGATCACCGCGCCGATTCCCACCCTTGGCGTTTCCGCCGGCCTGAGCCTGCCACTGACCGGGCTCAAGCTGGATGCCGATGTCTCCGGCATGGGCTATTCAAGTAATCGTTACATCAATGCCGATGCCAACCTCAGCTACAGTCCCTTGCCGCTGATCGGCATCAAGGCCGGTTACCGCTACCGCAAGCTCAAGCTGGACATCGATGACACCCAGGCCGACATGGAGATCAAGGGCCCCTACGCCGCTGTCTATGCCGGCTTCTGATTTCTGACCGGCGTGACCGAGACACGCCGCTATATCGAGAGGAGAGTACCACCCATGGATCAAGCTGCACTGAACAAACGCTGTGTCGAACTGTTTCAGCACCCGCGCGTCAAGCTGCGCCTCTGGCACCCGCGCATGTTCTGGAAGATGAAGGATCAGTGGAACCCGAGCCCCGACACCTGGACCGACCCCAAGGTCGATCTCTGTGAGCTCGAAGTGATGCTGAGCGCGCTCGCCTATGAGCCGTCCCAGTGCGCCGCCGAACTCAACCAGCGCGAACCCGGCCGGGCCGACTTCATCGCCCGTCAGGTGCGCGGCGGCATGCGCCCGATGCTCAAGAGCACCAAGAACGCGGCCTGAGTCATCAACTAGCTGGAACCGTCAAGCCCTCGCTCAGGCATCCTGATCGGGGGCTTGATTTTTCCACGGTCAATAATGAGAACCTGGCGCCATTTCTAGGCAATCACTTTCACATTGGTCATCAGGCCCATGTCCTCGTGCTCCAGCACATGGCAGTGCACCATGTAGTGTTCTTCAGCACCGAAGCAATGATGGAAATCGATGGCGACGCGCACGGTCTCACCGGGCCAGACCAGCACCGTGTCCTTGAAGCCCAGATCGGTGACCATCCGGCCACTGGCATCAACGGATTGTGCTGCCACCTCGGGCGGTGTTCCCGTCCGGCTCAGCACCCGGAACAGGAAGCCATGCAGGTGGATGGGATGTGGCATGCCTGCACTCCCGATCTTGAAGTCCCAGAACTCCACCGCATTCTTCTTGACTACTATGGGGAAGTCATTCATGTCATAGAGGGTGTCCACGCCGTCGATCTTCATCACCCAGTCGCCACTGGCATTGCGTGCCGGCTGCAGGGTGCGGATTTTGTCCGAGGCGCTGGGCAGAGCAGGCAGGGATGACAGCGTGGCCGGCAGCGCGCCACCGGCATCCACCAGATTCCTGACCACCAGTTTCATGAGCGTGAAAGCCTCGCCTGGCTTCAAGGACGTGCCGAAAGCCGGACTGGGCATATGCGTATCCTTGGGATCGAAGGCCAGGCTCTTGAGCAGGATCACGTCACCCGGCCTGGCGGAACGCAGGTCCAGCACGATATCCACCCGCTCCGCCGCCGCCAGATAGACGTCCGGGACCTCGTAGGGCTTGTCGAGCAAGCCGCCATCCGTACCGACCACATGGAATTTCAGCGGATTGCCATTGTTCTCGAATGCCAATTTGTAAGTGCGGATGGAAGAGCCATTGAGAACACGGAAGCGATAAAAACGGGTATCCACGTCCAGTGCCGGATTGGGCGTGAAATTGACGAGCATTACATTGCCGAAGTAGCCCATCATCTTTTCCATGTCATCCGGGCTGTAGTCCAGTTCGCCCTCTTCATTGCAGCGTCTGTCCTGGATCAGCAGAGGCAGTTCCGTATCGCCCAGGGTCAGGTTCATGGCCTGGCGCAGGGCCAGATCATGCGCATCTTCCACGATGAAAAAACTGCTCAGACCGGCGAAGGTCTGCTCGGCGGTGTGCATGTGCGGATGCGGATGGTACCAGTAGGTACCGCCGCGGTTATTCACCGAGAACTTGTAAGAATAGCTCGCGCCCGGTGCTACCGGATTCAGGGGACTGCCATCGACACTGCCGGGCACCAACAGGCCATGCCAGTGTACCGTGGTGGGCTGGTCCAGATTGTTGCGGAAGGTCACATCGCAGCTCAGATCCTTGCTGATCTTCAGCACCGGATTCTGATAGTTCCTGCCGCCGCTTTGGCTGTTGTAGAGCCTGACCGGAACACTGCGGTCACCAAAGATCGCCATCTTGCCCGAGTCGGCAGAGAGCGTCAGCGGACCCGCGCCCAGGTCCAAGATGCCAAATAGGCCTTCCGTGCCGGGCTTGCGCAAGGGCGTTGTGAAATTCTCCGCCACACGCGGATCGATGCCCTCATAACTCAGCACACCGGTTGGCGAGGTCGCCGAAGCCGGTGTCGATGTGCCGGAAACCGGCGGTGTACTGTCGCTGGAACAGGCGCTCAACAAGGCCGACAGGCCGCCCGTGCCAAGCACCGCAGCACCGGATACGCTATACTTCAGGAACAGCCGTCTGCTCAATCCCATCTGATCCTCCCTCGCGTGATTGCATGCATTTTTATCTTGGGTGTGGACGTTCTTGTCAGCCTTTCGACCTTGGCTGGGAACTTTTTTGTGGCTTTTTTGTGGAACGTACATTAATCCAGCCAGAGTTCCTGGAAATCAGCAGAAAGACTGTCGGACGAATAAAGGACACCGCCGTCAGGAGCACAGCCTGCAGCAGTGATTGCGAAAGGCGGACCATGTTTTCATGTGCGCGACAATGGCGCGGGATTGGACAGCAGAAGGCTGACAGCTTATTTGGCGCCTTCCAGCGCCGGCACGGTGCAAGAGGGTGCAAAGGGACGAGGATTGGACTGACGACGGTGGACGCGGGCCGGGATGGCGTACGGATTCAGGGCGAAGACAGCCCAGCTACCGGCTGGCTGATGATACCGGTCAACCGATGCCGGGCTGTCGCGTTGAGAGGATTGCAGTGCCAATGCTTCAATGGTGATTTGGCCCCGGTGCAAGCCGGGGTCTTTTTCGATTCGCCCTAATAGGGCGCGGCGGATCTGGGCGGTTCACCCGGGGCATCAGTCTCCTGATCCGGGGTGGACGCAGGAGAATCCGGGCCGTGCTCCTGCCCATCCTGCGCGATTTCCGCCAGCATCAGATCAGGTTTTGCCTCGGCCAATCCCTCAGACTGTGACTCGGATGTTTCCTCTGCCAGGGCCTCGGTCCGACCTGCCTGACATCTGGCGCAGCAGATGGCGGTCTTCCCGCCGACCGGCATTTCCGTCAACGCCGTGGCACAGACCGGGCAGAGACCGTCTTCCTGCTTGCGCCGGGTCAGAAAGGTCTTGGGCAGCAGGGAAGGGTTGGCCTGACAACGAATGGCGCGCTCCAGCACGCGGTGCACGTTTTTCAGGATGCGGTCGCGCTCGGCGGGCCGCAGTTCGGCCACCGGGATGTCCGGGCGCACACGCGACTGGAACAGGATTTCGTCACACCAGACCGGCCCGATCCCGGCCACGAAACTCTCATCGAGCAGCAGATTGCGGATGGCTGTGCGTCGCCGGCTCATGGCCGTGCGCAGATGATCGGCACAGTGGGCATCCAGGAGCGGGTCGGGTCCGAGCTTCAGGAGGTAATCGACGCTCGCCGACTCGTCGAGCAAACGCACCCGGGAGGACAGATTGGGCGCGGCGACAAGCAGCTGCTGACCGGTTTGCCAGCGCAGCAGCAGGTAATTGCCACCGGGCAGATCCAGCTTGCCGCGTTGCAGGGTCACCTGCGCCTCCCCGGCCAGATGCAGGCTGAGAATGCGCTCACCCCACTCCAGGAAGAGAAAGGGGCCGTAGCGGGCGACATCGCTGAGCACCGCGCCCTTGAGGACAGAGAGGCTTTCCGGACCGTCATCGAGTGCATCCGCGCGCTTGCCCGGATGATAGGCGATCGATTCCAGCGGTTTGTTCAGACAGCCCTGACGGAGCTTTTCCGCCAGGAGTTCGATTTCGGGCAATTCAGGCATTATCCAACCTTTCAGGGTACCCGGCGCACCACAGTGCCCAATGCACGGACGCGCCGGCTACCACGCCATGTTCCACTGCATAGATTGCACACAATCCACCCCTGTGGCAACCTTGTCGGCTTAAAATTTCATCGAAGATCCCGTGCAATGACCATGAACAACGACCCGCACAGCAGCCCGGACTACCAGCCGGAACGAATTGAAAGCGAAGTCCAGGCAGCCTGGGCAGAAAAGGCGCTCTACCGCGCCGTCGAAGACCCGAGCCGGGAAAAGTTCTACTGCCTTGCGATGTTCCCCTACCCCTCGGGCCAGTTGCACATGGGGCACGTGCGTAATTATAGCATCGGGGACGTGATTGCCCGTTACCAGCGCATGAAGGGCAGGAACGTCCTGCAACCCATGGGCTGGGATGCCTTTGGCCTGCCGGCCGAGAACGCGGCCTTGAAGCACGGCGTGGCGCCGGCGGCCTGGACCTACAGCAATATCGACCATATGCGCGGCCAATTGAAGCGTCTGGGCCTGTCCTATGACTGGTCGCGCGAGATCGCCACTTGCAAGCCCGAATATTATCGCTGGGAGCAGTGGCTGTTCGTGCAGCTCTTCAAGAAGGGTCTCGTTTACCAGAAGAAGGCGGCGGTCAACTGGGATCCGGTGGATCAGACCGTGCTCGCCAACGAGCAGGTGGTGGACGGCCGCGGCTGGCGCTCGGGCGCTGTCGTGGAGCGGCGCGAGATCACCCAGTGGTTCATGAAGATCACCGACTACGCCGAGGAGTTGCTCGCCGACCTCGATACGCTCAAGGATGGCTGGCCCGAGCAGGTGCTGACCATGCAGCGCAACTGGATCGGGCGCAGCGAGGGCGCCGAGGTGCGCTTTGCCCTGCGCGATCAGGCCAGCGTCATCAAGGTTTTCACCACCCGGCCCGACACCCTCATGGGCGTGACCTATCTGGCCCTGGCGCCGGAGCATCCACTCGCACTCGCGGCCGCCGAAAGCAATCCGGCCCTGGCCGCCTTCATCGACGCCAGCCGCCACACCCAGGTGGCGGAAGCCGCCATCGAGACCCAGGAGAAACAGGGCGTGGATACCGGGCTCAGGGCCCTGCACCCGCTCACGGGCGAGGAACTGCCGGTCTGGGTGGCCAATTTCGTGCTCATGGGATACGGCGAGGGCGCGGTAATGAGCGTGCCGGCTCATGACCAGCGCGACTATGAGTTCGCGCAGAAGTATGCCCTGCCGATAAAGCCCGTGATTCAGCCCGCAGACGGTGCACAGCTGCCGCAGGATGCTGCCTACACCGGCCCGGGCATCCTGGTCAATTCGGGTGAGTTTGAGGGTCTGCCCTCGGAGGAGGCCAAGCAGCGCATCACGGCGACCCTGGAGGCGCAGGACCGCGGCCGCAAGACGGTCAACTTCCGCCTGCGCGACTGGGGCATCTCGCGCCAGCGTTACTGGGGCACGCCGATCCCGATGATCCATTGCAAGGCCTGTGGCGCGGTACCCGTACCCGAGGATCAGTTGCCAGTGATGTTGCCCGAGGACGTGGTGCTCAACGGTCCACGCTCACCGCTGCATGATGATTCCAGCTTTTATCAGGTGGACTGCCCATCCTGCGGCGCGACGGCGCGGCGCGAGACCGACACCATGGATACCTTCGTCGAGAGCTCCTGGTATTACGCCCGCTTCGCCTGCCCCGATCAGGATCAAAAGATGCTCGATGAGCGTGCCGCCTACTGGCTGCCGGTGGATCAGTACGTCGGCGGGGTCGAGCATGCCGTGCTGCATCTTCTGTATGCGCGGTTCTTCAACAAGCTGATGCGTGATGCCGGCCTGCTGCCCAGTGATGCCCCGCATGACGAGCCCTTCGCCAAGCTGCTGACCCAGGGCATGGTGCTGAAAGA
This sequence comes from Thermithiobacillus plumbiphilus, assembly GCF_038070005.1. Taxonomy (NCBI): domain Bacteria; kingdom Pseudomonadati; phylum Pseudomonadota; class Acidithiobacillia; order Acidithiobacillales; family Thermithiobacillaceae; genus Thermithiobacillus; species Thermithiobacillus plumbiphilus. The sequence continues at coordinate 41,652 of NZ_JBBPCO010000005.1, forward strand.
CGGCGCCAAGATGTCCAAGTCCAAGGGCAACACGGTCGACCCCCAGGCCCTGATCGACAGATACGGCGCCGATACCGCGCGGCTGTTCATTCTCTTTGCCGCGCCCCCGGAACAGTCCCTGGAGTGGTCGGACGAGGCGGTCGAGGGCGCGCACCGCTTCCTGAAGCGCGTCTGGCGCCAGGTGCATGACTTTGGCGGCGAGATTCCGCCCCTGCCAGCCGCGTTGACGACCGAGGCCGCCAACCTGCGCCGGCTGGTGCACCAGACCATCCAGAAGGTCAGCAGCAATCTCGATGGGCGTTACCATTTCAACCCGGCCATTGCCGCCATCATGGAGCTGTCCAATGCGCTCTCAAAAGCCCAGGACGATCCCGCCCTGCGCGCCGTCGTCGGCGAAGGCCTGAAGGCTATGGTGCAACTGCTCGCGCCCTTTACCCCGCACATCAGCGAGGCGCTCTGGCGCACGCTGGGACAAAGCAATGAGCTGAGCTTCGCGCCCTGGCCCGAGGCCGACCCGGCGGCCCTGGAACGCCAGACCCTGAATCTGGTAGTGCAGGTCAATGGCAAGCTGCGCGATCGCATCGAAGTGCCCGCGGATGCTGAGGAGGCGAGCATTCGCGCGGCAGCCCTCGCCAGCCCCGGCGCCCAGCGTTTTCTGGAGGGCGTGAGCGTGCGCAAGGTGATCCTGGTGCCCGGCAAGCTTGTCAACATCGTCGCGAGTTGAACGCATGATACCCATTAGTGCTTTGCCTGACGCCCTGGCCCGCCTGCGAACCAGCCTCGTGATCCTGGCGGCCTGCCTGCTGCTTGCGAGCTGCGGTTTTCACCTGCGCGGCGGCGCTCCCTTGCCGGAAATTCTCGCCGGCATCAATGTGACTGCTGCCGGGGGCAATGACGCACCGATCGTGCGCGATCTGCGCGAGCGCACCAGTCTGGTGGATGGCAAGGCAGCGGGCAAGGATGCGCCGACGCTGGTGGTCAGCGGCACCGGCATCGAACAGCGCGTCGCCAGTATCGATACCCAGGGCGTGGCGCGGGAGTTCCTGCTGGTCCTGAACACCCGGTACCAGCTCCTCGCCGCCGATGGCAAGACCCTGATTCCGCCGCAAACGCTTGAATTGCAGCGCGACTACACCTATACCGACAACAACGTGCTGGCCTCCGACATCCAGTCCCGCGAACTGCACGAGGAGCTATATCGTGCCGGTGCCGAACAGATCCTGCGGGCGGTAAGCATCTATCAGACACATCACCCCGAGCCGCAGCCGTGACACCCGCAGGCATCCACCCGCCATGCGTCTGAAACCCGAGCAACTGACGCAGCATCTCAAGGGCAAGCTCGCGCCGCTCTATGCCTTCTTCAGCGACGAACCCTTCTTTCTGATCGAAGCGGAGCAGCAACTTCGCGCTACGGCCAGCCGTGCAGGCTTTGACCAGACCGAGACCTGGACGGTGGAACCCAGCTTTGACTGGGGCCAGCTACAGGACGCGCGCCAGAGCCTGTCGCTCTTTGCCGAGCGCCGCTTGCTGCTGCTGCGCATGGGCGCTCAAAAGCCTGGTGATGCCGGCAGCCGGGCGCTGCAGGCCTGGGCCGCCGAGCCACCTGCGGATGTGTTGCTGCTCGTCAGTGGCGAGCGTCCCGATGCCAGTGCTCAGAAGAGTGCCTGGTTCAAGGCCCTGGAAACGGCCGGCACCCTGGTGCTGTTTTACCCCCCGGAAGCCAGCGAGTGGCCGCAATGGGTGCGCGCGCGCCTGCGGGAGAAGGGGCTTGATCTCAGCCCCGCGGGCCAGACCTGGTTGATCGAACGCAGCGAAGGCAATCCGCTGGCCTGCATGCAGGCCATCAACCAGCTCAGCCTGCTCGCACAGGAAGGCAGGATCAGCGAGGATGACGTGCTGGCGGTGGTCGGAGACAATGCCCGTTTCAGCGTCTTTGATCTGAGCGAGGCCGCTCTGGCCGGCAAGGCGCATCAGGCCCTGCGGATTCTCGCGCATCTGGAGCAGGAAGGGGTGGAACCCATCCTGGTGCTCTGGGCCCTCGCCCGCGACTTGCGCGTGATCATTGCCCTGCAGGACCGCAACACCAATCCCGGCCAGCTCTGGCGGGAGCACAAGGTGTTTGGCAAGCAGCAGGAATTGCTGCTGCGCGCCGCGCGCAAGCTGCCATCAGACAGTCTCGTGGCCGACCTGAAGCTTTGCGCCAGGCTCGACGCCAGCATCAAGGGTCAGGATCATCTGCCGGTCTGGCCAAGCCTGGGGAAACTGGCGATGCAACTGGCGGGTATCACCGGCAATTCCGCGCGGCGCTGATCCTGAAGGATCATCCCGATGTTCCCCCATTATGGGTATCAGAGCAGTTTAGAGTCCGTTTGGCAGTCTTCAGACCGACTTGGGCGCCAGCGGTGACAGCGCCGGTCCCTCCAGCACTTCCCCACGGAAATTGAAGCGGCTGCCATGGCAGGGGCAATCCCAGCTCCGTTCCGCGGCATTCCAGTGGACCAGGCACTTCATGTGCGGGCAGACCGGCGACAGGGCATGGAGCGTCCCCTGCTGGTCCCGGTAGGCCGCCACATTCTCCCCATCCAGCTCCAGCAACGCGCCCTCGTCCACTGCCAGCGCCGCGAGTCCGCCCGGCTCGCCCTGTTTCAGGCGATCCTGAATCAGATGTCTGGAGACACTGAGGTTTTCAGATAAAAACTCGCGCGCCGACTTGACCGGTGTGAAGCGCCGGGCCTTGTAGAGCTCCGCCCAGGGCGTCTTGCGACCCATGATCTCCTCACTGATCAACACCGCGGCGAGCGTACCGAAGGTGAGGCCATCAGCGGCAAATCCGGTGGCGACATAGACATTGCCTGCCCCGAGGCTGGGCCCGATATAGGGCAGCAGGTCCGCCGGGCGATACTGCTGGGCCGACCAGCGGTAGGCCATCTCGCTAACGCCATAGTGGGCGTGCAGGTAGTTCGTGAGTTCGTCGTAGTAGTGTTCGGTCTCGGTCTCATGGCCGGTGACATGCTTGCCACCTACCAGAATCAGATATTTATCCTCGCCATCCTGCCAGGAACGGGTGGAATAACCCGAACCGGCCGCCCAGAAAATCCCTTCCGGATATTTGTCATCCTGCAACTTCACGGCCACGCCGTATTCGCGGTAGACCTTCATTTCTGCCTGAGTCACATCGATGCCCAAGGGGCTATGGGTAGCGAGCACGATCTGCTCCGCCTTCACCTGGCCGTTCGCAGTCCGCAAGCTCCCGCTGCCGTGGTCGATTTCCAGTACCCGGCTGTTTTCAAGGATCCGACAGTCCGCCGAAGCAATGCTCGCCGCCAGCCCCCGCACATAATTCAGCGGGTGAAACTGCGCCTGATCATCCACCCTTAACACCCGGTCCACCGGGACCGGCAGGGGCAGATCCGAAACCAGCGTGGCCGTAAGCCCCGCCTTTCGCGCGGCCTCGTATTCGGCCTCGAGCATCGGGTTTTCCTGCGTCGTCTCGGGCGTGGTGTACAGATGCCAGGGCCGCCGGGCAAAGCCACAATCTATCCCATGGGTCTGGACAGTTTTCTCGATGAGCTCGACGGCCGCCATGCGCGAGCGGGCCACGGTCCGCATGGTGTCCTCATCCCACTTGCTGGCAATCTTTGAAAGCCCCTGCCCCACGACGCCATAGAGGTTGCCGGTGGAATGGCCGGTCGTGCCCGAACCGATGCGCCCCGCCTCCAGCAGCGCCACGCGCTTGCCGGCCTGCGCCAGCAGCATGGCTGCACTGACGCCGGTGATGCCGCCGCCAACAATCGCCACATCCACCTGCAGTTCTCCCTGCAGGACCGGAAAATCACTGCGCTTGCCCGTCCCCTCCCACACCGAGATCGCTTGCATGAGACCTCCTTGAGCATGAAGCGTTATGTAAGCCCTATCTGGAATAGAGTGGAAAAGTCAGCAAGAGTGCGAAACCGGGCCAGAGACCAAAGTCCCAGGATCTGCCCTCAGGGCTCAGGCAGACCGCGCCGCTGGCCGGTCCTCAAGAATGCCGGTCTCGCCCTGTAGCCGCCCGATGATCACCGCACCCGTGGTATCGCTAAACACGTTGACGCTGGTGCGCGCCATGTCCAGGATGCGATCCACCGCGAGGATGAGCCCGATGCCCTCGGCCGGCAGTCCCACCGCGCCGAGAATGATGACGATGGCCACCAGGCTCGCGGCCGGAATGCCGGCAACACCAATGGAGGTAGCCAGGGCCAGCACCACGACGGTGAGCTGACTGGCCCAGTCCAGACTGATGCCATAAGCCTGGGCGATGAAGAGTACCGCCACGCATTCATAGAGCGCGGTGCCATCCATGTTGACCGTGGCCCCCAAGGGCAGCACGAAGCTGCTGGTGCGATTCGACACACCGGCGTTCTTCTCGACGCATTCCATGGTCAGCGGCAAAGTGGCCGAGGATGAGGCGGTGGAAAAGGCGGTGAGCAGGGCCGGCAGCACGGCCCGGAAGTGGCGGCGCGGGCTGACGCGACCGATGAGCAACAACAGCATCGGCAGCACCACAAACATATGCAGCGCAAGCCCCAGCAGCACGGTCAGAAAAAACCACAGCAGTGGCTGGATGGCGGCCAGGCCGGTGCTCGCCGCGACTTTGGCCACCAGGGCAAAGACCCCGATCGGGGCAAAGCGCAGCACCCAGTCGGTCATGCGCATCATCACCTCGAACACCGCCTGCCAGAAGGTCAGCAGGCTCTGGCGCGAGGGCTCCGGCACGCAGGTGGTGAAGTAGCCAAACAGCAGACTGAAGAAGATCAGGCCGAGCATCTCGCCCTCGGCCGCGGCACTGACCACATTGGTCGGGATCATGCGCAGAAAGATATCGGCGAGATCTCCCGTATCCTGGTCCCGCAATTGCTCGGACAGCCCGCCCGTGTTGGCGCCCAGACCCAGCAGGGTCCCGACCGGCTGACCATTGGCCAGACCCGGCTCGATCAACCTGGCCAGCGCCAGACCCAGCAGCACGGCCAGCATGGTGGTGCTCAGATAATAGATGATGGTTTTGATACCCAGGCGCCCAAGCGCCTCGCCCGAGCCGATGCTCGCCACCCCGGTGATGAGCGAGGCCACGATCAGCGGCACGATGAGCATTTTCAGCGCATTCAGAAACAGCATGCCGACAAAGTCATAGACATCCAGGAAGCGGATGCCCAGGAGCCCGGCGTCGGGGCCGCCCAGCCCGCCGGCGGCAAAGGCGAGCAGCATGGCGATCAGGATCTGCCAGTGCAGTTTCAGTCTGGGCATGGGTGAAGGTTTTCCTGTACCTGGCTAGAGCGATCGCTTTAGTATAGCCCGGAACGCCGCTTGCTCGGCTCGCCGAGCCCTGTATCTAACGGATCAGGCGCTTGTCCTCGTGGCAGCTGAAGTCAGCCCGCCGTTACAATGATCTCGGCGCTCGGCTTATCACTAGAATCTGCCGCCAAGATTCAGGAGCGCGAGGACGCCCAGCGTGGCGAAGATAATGGCGGTGATGGTGCGGATCAGACGCAGGGGCGCCTTTTTGGCCATCCTGTCGCCGAGAAATACCGCTGGCACGTTGGCAAGCATCATGCCCAGGGTGGTCCCGGCCACCACGGCAATCAGGGACGGATATTGCGCGGCCAGGGCGACCGTGGCGATCTGCGTCTTGTCGCCCATTTCAGCCAGGAAAAAGACCATCAAGGTCGTGCCGAATACACCAAAGCGCAGCTTGGCGGGATCCTCGATGCCATCGAGCTTGTCCGGAATCAGGGTCCAGATGGCCATGGCAATGAACGACAGGCCAAGTATCCAGCGCAGCGCGTCCTTGCCGACCAGAGAGGTAAGCCAGGCACCAAGGGCGCCAGCCAGGAAGTGATTGGCCAGGGTGGCAACGAGAATGCCGAGAATGATGGGAATGGGGCGGCGGAAGCGTGCCGCGAGCAGCAGGGACAGGAGCTGGGTTTTGTCGCCCATTTCAGCGAGCGCGACGATTCCGGTGGAAACGAGAAGTGCAGACATGAGATTCTCCGGGCCGGACGACGCACCAATGACCACACGGCCTCTCCGGCCCAAGCGGAGGCTGTGTGGTCAAAGGTCTTGCCAGGCCAGGAGCTGCCCGCACCATGACCAGAGGTCAAGTGTGTTGATGCAGGCCCCTTCCGAGGAAGGGCGGCTACTCCCCAATGACGGAGCGGATCTTACAAGGTGAAACGGGCATTGTCCAGACTTGTATTTCATATGTTTAAGAACAAGTTAGCAATGACCGCTGGTGTTGTGAGCGGCGGCTTGGGATCGGAACGGATGGAGATGAATCAGCATGAGATCAAGAGCTGGAGAGACTGGGGCAGGTCACTGACGGGGTGATCAGCCAGCAGGCGATGCTCATCTCAGGGAACCTGCAAGGCCGGCTCGGCGCCGCCAAGCTTGGCGAGCAGCCGTATATAAACCAGCTCGCTGGTCAGCTCCACCAGGGTCTGGGTGACGATGATGGCGGGCAGAACCGGGATCGCCCCCGGTACAGCAAAGGCAAGCGGCAGGACCACGAGCGAGTTCCGGGTCGCGGCGCTGAACGCAATCGATCGACCAGCCGGCGCATCCAGCCGGAAAATGCGGGCGACAAACCAGCCGGCCAAGGGCGCGAGCACCGCAAATGCAATGTAGATGGGCGCCACTTTCAGGACCGCATCAACGGCGGTCCCCAGTTGTGGCAGCACCGAAGCGATGACCAGGAACAGCACCAGGGCCGTCGCCGGCACTGGCAGCAGGCCGAGCGCCGTGGACATCCGCTTCCCGATCCGGCTCCCTGCCGCCCAGAGCTGGATCAGGGCGGCGAGCACGAGCGGAACAGCAATCAACCACAAGAATGCATGCACAAAGGGCCCAATCTGTATGATCTGGGCGGCCGCATCCCCCAGGAACAAGCCAAGATAGACCGGCAGAAGGAGGAGCTGCAGGATCAGCAGGACAGGTGTCGCCGCCAGCAGCAGGCGGGCATCGGCGCGTCCCAGATGGGAGAAGGTCACCACATAGTCGATGCACGGCGCGAGCAGAACGAGCAACACGCCGAAGCGGATCATGGGATCCGCCGGCAGGAACTGCACCAGACTCGCCACCAGAAGCGGCAGGATGATGAAATTCACCGTGAACAGCGCGGCGAAAAAGCGGACCCGCGTGAAAGCCCGACCGAGCTCTGCGATGGGGACCTGCAGGAAGGTCACGAACAGCATCAAGGCCAGCGCGGGATTGATGCCGCTCAAAAGCGCAGTCGTGCCGGGCAGGAGCAGCGCAATGAGGATTGCCCCCACGATCGCGCCGAAGTAGATCCCGACCTGGTGGTTCTCCAATATATCCCTGATATTCTGAATATTCACGAGCCCGCCCTGCCAGCCATTCCGTCATTGATTCCTGAAAGGATTCCGCAATCCGCAGCCTGACGCTTGTCGTCGCAACGGGCTCGCAGTCCAACGAGCTGCGCTTCAAGGACCTGCAAGGCCAACATCTGCGAGCGAACCTGCTGGATGTGTGCATCAAGCATGGCATTGATGGCCGCACAGGAGCGATATGGCTCATCCTGATAGCTTTGCAGCCTGCGGATCTCTTCGAGCGACAGGCCCAGCGTCCGGCAGCGGCGGATAAAAAGGATCTGTTCGACATGCCGCTTGGTGTAAGTGCGGTAGCCGTTTTCCTGCCGGCCCGGCGATGCCAGCAGATCCTGCTGTTCGTAAAAGCGAAGGGTGGGGACACCGACGCCCGTCATTTGTGCCAATTCACCAATGCGCATCCATTCTCTCCGGCTTTGGTATCAGGCCATGGGTCTTGACCCTATAGTCACTATAGGGCTTTCAATAGCTCGGAATCCATCATTATCTGGACAGGAGGTTCCGCCATGCAAGACAGCTCGGGCAGCTCGAATCCTCCCCATGCGCAGGACCTGTCGATCAGCACCTTTGCCATCCCCAAAATGGACTGCCCCTCCGAAGAGCGCATGATCCGCCTGGCGCTGGACGGAACCCCCGGGGTTCAGGGGCTGTCCTTTGACCTGTCGAAGCGGCAGTTGCAGGTCATCCACGAGGGTGCGGCCGAGCCGATTGCCGCGAAACTCGCGACCCTCAATCTGGGCGCATCCCTGCAGCACACAGAAGCCGCCGCACCCGGCGTGGAAATGATCATGGAAGACCTGGGCGCGGGTGCAGGAGCGGCGCAGGAAGCCCGCACCCTGCGCGTGCTGCTGGGCATCAATGCGCTCATGTTCGCGATTGAAATCACTGTGGGGCTTTTCGCGCATTCCGCCGGCCTGATTTCCGATTCCCTCGATAACTTTGCCGATGCCTCCGTCTATGGCCTCTCGCTGTACGCCGTGGGGCGCAGCAAGCAACTGAAATTGCGGGCCGCGCATCTGTCGGGCCTGATCCAGCTCGTTCTGGCTCTTGGGGTGCTGGTTGAAGTGGCGCGCCGCTTTGTCTTAGGCAGCGAACCCGAATCACTGCTGATGATCGGCATGGCCTCCCTGGCGCTGATCGCCAACATCGGCGTGCTGATGCTGATCGCGCGTCACCGCAAGGGCGAGGTGCACATGAAGGCGAGCTGGATCTTCACCGCCAATGACGTGCTGGCCAATATCGGCGTCATCATCGCCGGCATTCTGGTGGCCTGGACCGGCTCGCGCTATCCGGATCTCATCATCGGCGCCCTGATCGGCCTGATCGTGCTCAACGGCGCCCGGCGTATTCTGGCCTTGAAGGCATGACTCAAGAAAGCGTTGGCCACCAGCCCGCAGTCCCAGGCTGCCCAGATCGGCGTCTGTACAAGCCAGAAGACTTCGAGTTAAAATAAAAAAATGCGCATACCCGCCCGGACTCATGTTGTCTTCCTGCTGATCGCTTTCCTGATCAGCACGAGCGGCTGGGCTTTTGACCGCGCGATCCTTGAAGACATGATGCACGAATCACAGCGCATCACCGCATCGATAAACATCCCGGATTCCATTGATCTGGGAGCGGAAGCAGCCGCCCAGGCCCATGCGACACCCTGCAATCATGGTTGCCACCTTCTGACCCATTTCCAGGGTGAAGTCAGTCAGGGGTTTTCCCTTGTCCTGGCGCCCCACCCCAGCGAAGCCTTTACTGAACCGCTGTCCACCTTCCCCCTGCCAGCTCCCGGCACGCAGCTTCGCCCTCCCCGACTCCTCGCCCGGATTTAAGTCCCACCCTGTGGATTGAATCCGGCGTACGTAGGCCTGTTTAGGCCGATTCCGTACGCCTTGGCGAAGGAGTCAACGTGAAATTCCGCATTGCTTGTAGCGGCGCCATATCTTTGGCGTCCGGCTGGGTCTATCGCCTGGCCATGATGATCCCTCTTGTCCTTTTTTCCGTTTTTGCACGCGCAGAGCCCCTGACCCTGGAACAGGCCTGGCAGCGGGCGGAAACAGCCAACCCCGACCTCCAGGCTGCACAGGCCAATCTGCTGGGAGCCCAGGGCCAGTTACGGGATGCCCGCGCGCTATTCTGGAATAACCCCGCCATTTCTGGAGATGTCTTCAGACGCCAGATCCCGGACCCCACCCAGAGCGTTACTACCCGCGACTGGAGCGTGGGTATCGCGCAGACTTTCGAGACTGCCGGTCAGCAGGGGCTGCGCCGCGGGATTGCCAGCGAGAATCTTACGGCCACCCAGGAAGATATCCGCAACGCACAACGCCAGTTGCGACTGGCTGTAGCGCAACGTTTCTTCCGGGTCTTGAGTCTCCAGTCACGCATCAGCATGGAGCGCCAGACTCTGGAGCTCATTGAAGGCGCAGCGAATGCGGTCCAGAAACGTTTCGCCGCCGGCGCGGATACCCGGCTCGACACCAATCTCGCCCAGGTCGAAGCAGAACGGGCGCGCAATCAGGTTCTCCTGTTGCAGGGACAGCTGGTCCAGGCCCGGGCTGATCTGGCCGCTCTGCTGCAATTACCACCCGCAGCATTGCCGGAAGTGACGGGCACGCTGGATGCTCCCTTGCCCCGCTACTCCCTGAACCAAGTGCTGAGCTCCCTGAATAGTCGCGCTGACTTGCAGGCAGCCGCCCATCGGCTCGAAGAAGCACGCGGGCTACTGCGGCTGGAACGCGCTGCCGTGATACCGGATGTCACGGTAGGTCTCCGCTATGGCCGGGAGGGCTCTGCCTTTCAAGACGACACGCTGCTTGGCGTCAATGTCAGCGTGCCCATTCCTCTGTTCCGCCGCAATGCCACCGGCATCGGTCGCGCCCAGGCCGAGCTGACCCAACGCGAGATCAGCGCGCGGGCGCTGGATCGTGACGCCCGCGCCCAGATCCAGGCACTGTGGCAACAATGGGAGAATCTGGTGGCCCGCGTGGAACGGCTCAATAGCACTGTGCTGCCCAAACTGGAAGAAAACCAGCGCCTGTCACGTATCGCTTATCGCGAGGGCGAGATCGGCCTCCTGCAGCTTCTGCTGGTAAACCGGCAGGTACTGGACAGCCGGCGGGATCTTCTGGATGCCCAGACTGATCTGCGCCTGACCCAGATGGCGCTGCAGGGAGCCTCCGGCTGGCCCGAGGCTCAACAGTCATCCATGCCCGCCCCAGGCGCGGCAACAGTACAAGCCAAATAAGCTAACAGGATCATTCCATGAACAGAAATTCAGCATCCTCAACCACCGCAAAACCGGTCTCCCGCCGCCTTGCCATGGTGATCATGCTTGGGGTCCTGACCCTGAGTGCTTGCGGGAAAAAACAGGAAAGCCCCGAGAAGGCCTCGGCCGAGCAGCCAACCGAGAAAAAAGCGCTCGACCAGGCCGGCCACCCGGCCGAAAACCTCATCCAGCTCGGCGCGGATGAAGCTCAAACGGCGGGCCTGCGCACGGCCTTGGTGCAAGAACGTGATGTCAGTGAACACATCACCGCCACAGCCACCATCCAGCCCAACCAGAACCGGCTGGCGCATGTAGCGCCGCTCATCCCTGGCCGCTTGACGCGCGTCACTGCCAATCTCGGTGATCGCGTCAAAAAGGGGCAGGTTCTCGCCACCGTCAACAGTGTCGAGGCCGGTCAGGCCCGTGCGACCTACCAGCAGGCACAAAGTGAACTCTCGCTTGCCCAGGCAAATTTCGAGCGTGCCGAACGGCTCTACAAACAACAAATCGTGGCGCAAAAGGATTACCTCAAAGCCCGCGCCGACCTGCAGCAGGCCCAGGCCAACCTGCGCGCCGCGCGCGAACGGCTGCACACCTATGGGGTGACCGCCAATAGCAATGGCGAGCCCTCGGTGGTACCCGTGACAGCGCCCATCGCCGGCACCGTGATCGAGAAGAAGGCCGTGATCGGCGAGCTCGCCGGACCGGATCAGCCCCTCTTCACCGTGGCGGATCTGTCCACACTGTGGATAGAAACGGATATATATGAAAAGGATCTCGGCAAACTCGAGCCCGGCTCTCCCGCCAGTGTTACGGTCGCGGCCTATCCCGGTGAGACATTCAAAGGCCGGATCAGCTACCTCAGCCCCGCCATGGATCCGGAAACCCGCACTGTCAAGGCCCGGGTGGAGGTAGCGAATCCGGATGGCCGCCTGCGGCCGAACATGTTCGCCAGCGTCGCCATCGAGACGCCAGCCCGCAAGCAGGTGCTCCAGGTACCCGACGATGCCGTGGTGCTGCTGCAAGGCCAGCCAAGCGTGTTTGTGGCCGAGGGCAAGGGCTTCGAGGCGCGTGCGGTACAAACCGGCGATAAGTTCGGGGGCCAGACCACCATTCAGTCCGGGCTCAAAGCAGGTGAGCAGGTGGTCGTCAGCGGTGCCTACGCACTGAAAGCACGCATGCTGAAGTCACAGATCGGCGACGAGCATTGAAGGGAAAAATGACATGTTAAATAAAATTGTCGATCTCTCCCTGCGCTACAAGGTGCTGGTGCTGGTGGGATTTCTGGTCATTATCGGCCTGGGCGTGAAGGCCTGGCGGGAAGTACCGGTGGACGCCTTCCCCGATGTCACGCCGGTGCAGGTCAACATTTACACCGAATCCCCTGGGCTTGCCGCCGAGGATGTGGAAAAGCTGCTGACCTTCCCGGTAGAGTCCGCCATGGCCGGTCTGCCGGGCGTGGCGGAAATCCGCTCGGTCTCGCTCTTCGGCCTGTCCTATGTGGCGGTATATTTCAAGGACAACATGGACATCTATTTCGCCCGCCAGCGGGTGTCCGAGAAATTGCAGGAAGTGCGCGGCCGGATCCCGCAGGGTTATGGTGAGCCGGAACTTGGCCCAAACACCTCGGGGCTGGGCCAGGTGTTCTGGTATACCGTGGAAGCGGCTGACAAGAAGCTTACCCAGATGGATCTGCGCACCCTGCAGGACTGGAGTGTGCGCATGGTGCTGCGTACCGCTCCGGGTGTGGACGATGTGATGTCCTGGGGCGGCCAGGAAAAGCAGTTTCAGGTGCTGATCAATCCCCAGCAGCTCATCAAGTACGGCCTGACCTACAAGGGGGTCATGGAAGCCATCATGGCCAACAACCGCCAGGTCGGGGGCCAGTACGTGAACCTGGGGCAGGAACAATACCTGGTGCGTGGGCTGGGTCTGGTAAGCAACTCACAGGACATCGGCAACATCGTGGTCACTGAGCGCGAGGGCACGCCCGTCTATGTGCGTGATGTGGCAATGGTGACGGAGGCACCGGCCCTGCGCTTTGGCGCTGTCACCAAGGACGGCAAGGAAGTCGTGCTCGGCATGGCGCTCGCCCGCATGGGCGAAAACGCCAAGAACGTGGTGGATGCGGTCAAGGCCAAGCTGGACCAGGTCAAGCAGGCCCTGCCAGCAGGGGTTACCGTGAACCCGGTGTACGACCGCACCGCCTTGGTGGAAAAGGCGGTCGGCACCGCCGAGCGGGCCTTGATCGAAGGCTCGATTCTGGTCGCTATCGTGCTCTTCCTGTTCCTCGGGGAGATCCGCTCCGCCATTGTGGTGATCATTGCCCTGCCGCTGGCCATGCTGATCGCTTTCATTCTCATGCAGCAGACCGGGCTCTCGGCCAACCTGATGTCGTTGGCGGGTCTTGCCATTGGGATCGGCATGATGGTGGATGGCGCGGTGGTGATGGTGGAAAACAGTTTTCGCCTGCTGGGGCATCAGGTGGGCAAGACGGTCAACAAGACCCACGTGATCCTGGAAGCGGCACGCGAGGTGATGAATCCGATCGCTTTCGCCATCATGATCATCATCGTGGTCTTCCTGCCGCTGTTTTCGCTCACGGGACTGGAAGGCAAGCTTTTCAAGCCAATGGCCTTCACCATCAGTTTCGCCATGCTCGGCTCGCTTTTTCTGACCATGACCCTGATCCCGGTGCTGGCGGCCCTGATTCTCAAGCCCAAGGAGGAGAAGGATACCTTTGTGGTGCGATGGGCGAAAAAGGCCTACCTGCCCCTGCTCGATTGGGCCCTGGATCATAAAAAATCCATGATCGGGGGTGCCCTGGTGCTGCTCGTCATGTCGATCGGGATCTTTCCCTTCCTTGGCAAGGAGTTCATGCCGACCCTGCAGGAAGGCAGCATCATGTTCCGGGTGACCAGCATTCCGTCCACCAGTCTGGATGAATCCATCCGCATTTCCGAGCGCATAGAGAATACGCTGAAGCAGTTTCCGCAGACCAAATCAGCGATTGCCATGATCGGGCGCGCGGAAAAGGGTGAGACGGCAGACGTCAACTACATGGAAATTTTGGTTGATCTGAAGCCGCAAGATCAATGGCCAAGCGACATCGCCATTCCGGATCTGAGCCAGCAGATGCAGAAGCGCCTGGAAAAGGTGGTGCCGACTGCCGTGATCGGCGCCACCCAGCCGATCCAGATGCGCGTCGAGGAACTGATCTCGGGCGTGCGTGCCACCCTGGCCCTGAAGCTCTATGGCGAAGATCTGACGACTCTGGACCGTTTGTCCAATCAGCTCAAGACCACCCTGGAGAAAGTGCCGGGGGTGGCGGATCTGTCCCTGGAGGCCAACAAGGGCAAGCCGCAACTGATCATCCGGGTCGATCGTGAGGCCGCGGCCCGCTTTGGCGTCAACGCCGATGACGTGATGGAAGTGGTGCAGGCAGGGATCGGCGGCAAGGCGGTCAGCACACTGATCGATGGCGTCAAGCGCTTCGACATCGTGGTCTGGCTCAACCCGCAGGCGCGCAGCAACATTGCCGCCATTCAGAACATTCCGCTGCGAACCCAGGGTGGAGTGATCGTGCCGTTATCGAGAGTAGCAACCATCACCCAAGATGAAGGCTACTCCTTCGTGCGGCGCGAGGCCCTGCAACGCTATGCCGTGATCCAGATGGACGTGAAAGGGCGCGACGTCAACAGCTTCGTGCAGGATGCCGACGCTGCGATCAAGCAGCAGGTGAAAATGCCGGCCGGCTACTGGATCGAGTGGGGCGGCGCCTTCGAGAACCAGCAGCGCGCCATGGCTACGCTCGCCATCATCGTGCCGCTGACCATCGCTCTGATCTTCATCCTGCTCTACACGGCCTTCAACTCGCTGACTTATGCCACGCTCATCATCGCCAATGTACCTTTCGCCATTATCGGCGGTGTGGTCGGGCTCTTTGTCACCGGGCAATACGTCTCGGTGCCCTCGGCCATCGGATTCATCGCGGTGTTTGGTGTGGCAATGCTCAACGGCATCGTACTGATAACCTTCCTCAACGACTTGCGACGGCAAGGCTATTCAATACGTGAGACGGTGCGTCAGGGGGCGGCGCTACGGCTGAGACCGGTGCTGATCACCGCATCGGTGGCCATCCTCGGCCTCATTCCCATGCTGCTGTCCACAGGCGTGGGAGCGGAGACCCAGCGGCCCCTGGCGACAGTGGTGGTGGGCGGGCTGTTTACCTCCACCGCGCTGACCTTGCTCCTGCTGCCACTGATGTATGAATGGGTGGAATTGCGCAAGGAGCGTAAACAGCAGAACCAGCAGAACGGGTAGTACTACATCGGGCGGCTCCAAGGCCGCCCACACTCATTTTGGAGGGATCCATGAAAGAGATTAACGCCTTCATTCACAGCCATCGGATTGCAGATGTTGTTGCAGCTATCAAAGGCGCTGGCTGCCGTAATGTCAGCGTCGTGGATGTCAAAGGACTGCTGAAACGCATTGATCCCCAGGAACGGCATTACTCCTTGGAAATCGCCGAGGAAGTGATTGTGGAATCCAAACTGCAACTTCTGTGCGAGGACGATCAAGCGGACCGTCTGGTGGAAATCATTGCGCGTGTCGGCCGCACTGGTCAGGACCAGGCCGGCGTGGTGTACGTCACGGATGTGCTCAAGGCGGTAACGATCACTGGCCCGTATGTAATGTAAATTAAGGACAAAAAATGGCACACAACCATAGCCACGATCATGCAAGTGGGCATGCCCATGCTCCAGCCGACTTTGGGCGCGCCTTCGCTATCGGGGTAACGCTGAACCTTGGGTTTGTCGTGGCAGAGGCCGTTTTTGGCGTACTGTCGAACTCATTGGCCTTGCTGGCTGATGCCGGCCATAATCTGAGCGATGTACTGGGATTGCTGCTGGCTTGGGGTGCCAGCATCCTGGCCAAACGCATCCCTTCTCAACGTTTTACCTATGGGCTGCGTAGCTCAACCATTCTGGCAGCACTGTTCAATGCCATTCTTCTGTTGATAGCCATTGGTGCCATCGCCTGGGAGGCCATCCAGCGATTTGGACATCCCGAACCGGTGAACGGAATAACTGTCATTGCTGTGGCTGCACTGGGAGTGGTGATCAACACCGTGACAGCCTTACTGTTCATGGCAGGCCGCAAACATGATGTGAACATCCGTGGCGCCTTCCTGCATATGGCTGCGGATGCCGGTGTATCCTTGGGGGTCGTGCTCGCGGGCATTGGCATTCTTGCGACGGGCTGGCTATGGCTTGATCCGGCTATCAGTCTCACGATTGTTGTGGTCATTCTGGCAGGTACCTGGGGACTGCTGCGCGAGTCACTGGGGCTGGCTTTGCAGGCAGTGCCAAAGGGGGTGGATCCAGGCGCGGTAAAGGCCTTCCTGGCCGGCCTACCGGGTGTGGCAGAGGTCCATGACTTGCACATCTGGGCCATGAGCACGACTGAATGGACACTGACTGCGCATCTAGTCTGCCCGGCCGGGCATCCGGGCGATGCATTTTTGTCCGATGCCGCCGAAAAGATGCAGCGGCGCTTTAAGATCCAGCACCTTACCTTACAAATTGAAGTTGGCGGTTCCCAGCAATCCTGCCAACAGGCACCAGAGCATTGCGTATGAAGTTCCGGCCCGGCCGTGTTCATTTCGATCCGGCCTTTCATAAAGTTCAGGATCAGATTAACAACCGGGGATCAGTCTCCTTTCGTTCAATCTGTCGCCCGCGCTCCATCACCAAAAGGAGGTATGAAATGCGGATAGGCATCATCGTATTTGCGCTGCTCTTGCTGCTGATCGGCGGGATGTTTCTGTTTGGACCTTTTTCTTGGCGCGGCGGTGCGCCTGCGGCTGCCATGATGCATGACATACCCATGAACGGCATGAACCGCGGGATGGGAGGTATGAGCGGCATGCCGAGCATGCTGCGGCATCAGTACGTGATGCGCAATGGCATCCCGGCGGCCTATCGCGACGCCAGCAATCCCCTGCCCGCCACGGCGGACAACATCCGTGCCGGAGGCCGGCTGTTCGCTTCGAATTGCGCGACCTGCCATGGGCCTCAGGGGCTGGGCAATGGCCCCGCTGGGCGCGATCTGAATCCGCCACCGGCAAATATCGCCAGGTTTGTTCGCTCTCCCATGGCCAATGACCCCTATCTCTTCTGGACGATTTCGGAAGGCGGCGCGCCGGTCGGTTCGGCCATGCCCGCTTTCAAGGGCGTACTGTCCAACACCGAGCGCTGGCAGATCATCCGCTATCTGCGCGCGGGCTTTCCGCAAGCGGGCTGAATGCCGGTGCCGCGGCTGAGAGGGGATCCTTGTTTTCTGGCCGCGAGCCCCTCTTTGCTATGATGGGCTTTTTGCCCGCCCCAGAGGAGCCGCCGTGTTTTCGACCCTTTACGCCAAGGTGATGCAGTGGGCCGTCCATCCGCACGCACCGCGTTATCTGGCCGGCATCAGCTTTGCCGAATCCTCGTTTTTCCCGATTCCGCCTGACGTCATGCTCGCGCCGATGGCCTTGGCGCAACCCGGGAAAGCCTGGAGATACGCGCTGCTCACCACCGTCGCTTCGGTGCTTGGCGGCGCCTTTGGCTATCTGCTCGGCATGTTCGCCTTCGATGTCATCGAACCCCTGATCCGTGACGCTGGCTACTGGAGCCAGTACCAGCAGGCGAATGACTGGTTCGACAAATGGGGCTTCTGGGCCATCTTCATCGCCGGCTTCTCGCCCATCCCCTACAAGGTGTTCACCATCGCGGCCGGGGTGATCGGCATGGCCTTTCTCCCCTTTCTGATCGCATCTACCATAGGCCGGGGAGCGCGGTTCTTCATGGTGGCCGGTTTGATGAAATGGGGCGGCGCGCCCATGGAAGCCAAGTTAAGACTCTACATCGACCGGATCGGCTGGGCGACGGTGATGCTTGCCTTGCTTGCCTTCATCGCGCTCAGGTATGGATAAGTTTAGCTGTCGGAACATCTTCCACTGATTTACCCAGAGTTGGCCAACTTACCTGGAGGAAGTTACGTGAACGAGCTTTCCACTACCCTCAGCTACATTCTTTGGCCAGTCGCCTTCATGATCCTTGGTGGTATTGCCGCCATCTTCCGAGCGCCAGGCCCCCGCCTGACCAGCGCCATCCAGCATTTCGCGGCCGGGGTGGTGTTTGCCGCCATTGCGGTGGAGTTGCTGCCGGAACTGGTTGGTGAGCATGCGCCTTTCGCTGTCATGGTCGGTTTTGCGCTGGGGGTGCTGCTCATGCTGGGCATGAAGGCATTGACTGCACGCTTGGGAGCAAAGACAGTGCTGCCAGCAGGTGGTACGGCCAGTCCGCTAGGCCTGGTGGCGACCGTCGCCATTGATGTATTCATTGACGGGCTATTGATCGGGGTGGGTTTCGCCGCCGGTGCGGAACAGGGCAAGATGCTCACCTTTGCACTGACGCTCGAACTGCTTTTCCTGGGCCTGTCAGCCGCTAGCAGCCAAATCCAGGCTGGCGTGGCACGTGCAAGAGTCGTTGGGGTTACTCTCTTGCTCGGTGGCCTGGTCGCTCTGGGCGCCAGTATCGGGATACTGCTTCTGGGGGGGTTGAAAGGGCCGATTCTGGCCGGCGTGCTCGCCTTCGGTAGCGCGGCGCTACTGTATCTCGTCACCGAGGAGCTGCTGGTGGAAGCACATGAGGTCCCGGAAACACCCTGGCTGACGGCAGCCTTCTTTCTGGGCTTTCTCGTCTTTCTGGAACTGGGAATGGCAGTCTGAAAAAGCCGCTTAGTGGACAAGCCCGAGAGTTCCTACGGAACCCTCGGCGGATTGGACCAGGAGCAAAACTCCCGCAGACTGCCTGATTCAGAATTGCCCATGAAGAAAACACATAGCCGACATGCGCTCGAATTCATCCGCGAACCCAGGCAACTGGATCGTCCGGCTCTCCAGGCCCGGCTTGGCCTTGAACCAGCCTGAGCTGCGCTCCGCCCCAGGCCGGATAGGCATATCAGGGCGAACCTCCTACCCTGTTACTCCGTCAAGTTTTTGACAGAGGAGATTTCCATGGCCCATCAAGCCCATCAGGAACTGTTGCAAGTCCTCAATGCCTGCGTCGCCGCCTGTGAGCACTGCGCCAATGCCTGCCTCAATGAGCCCGATGTCGCCAAGATGACCGAGTGTATTCGCCTCGACCGCGACTGCGCTGACATCTGCGCGCTCACCGCCCAGTGGATCGCCCGTGACAGCCACTTCACCCAGCGCCTGACCGCGCTCTGCGCCGCTATCTGTGATGCCTGCGGCGCGGAATGCGGAAAGCATCAGCATCATGATCACTGCCGCGAGTGTGCCGAGGCCTGCCGCCGCTGCGCAGAGGCCTGCCGGTCCATGACTGCCTGAAACAAGCCACAGTCACGTTAGAGGGGAGCATCCAGGCCGTGGCCTCTCGCGGCGTTCTGGCTCAGGCCAGCCCGGGGCCTCGCCCGCGCTGCTTCAGGGTCTCGATGACTTCTTCATCAGCAACCTGATCAAAATGCCTGAAGAACTGGCCCACCGCGCCGAAGTCCATTGGCGCTTCCAGATAGACCAACTCATCCGCATGATTCCGTAGGCGGCGCACAGTATCCGCCGGTAGCACAGCCGTGGCTGCTATGAGCTTTTCTGGTCCCTTCGCGCGCACGGATTCCAGCGCCGAGATCATCGTCGACCCGGTAGCAATGCCATCATCCACGATGATCACGGTGCGTCCGGCGGGATCAATGGGCGGACGGATGGGCGTGTACGCCGTCCGACGCCGCAGCATGATCTCCTTCTGCGTCGCCACCTCCTCAGCGATATAGGCCGAGCTGATATTGTAGCGCTGGACAACCTCGTTCAGTGTCACGCGTCCGCTCTCATCCACGGAGCCGATGGCGAACTCCGGATTGCCCGGCGCACCGAGCTTACGCACCAGCACCACATCCAGCTCACCGTTCAGCGCCTCGGCAATCACTGCAGCCATCGGCACGGCGCCGCGTGGAATGGCCAGCACCAGAGGGTTCCTGCCGCGATATTCGACAAGCCTCTCAGCGAGTTTATGGGCAGCCTCGATTCGGTCCCTGAATGGCATGGCGGATTCCTTTTGCTTGCTGGATACAGGATTAGACCGGAGGACAGCGGGAAGATTTCCTTCAAAAAACTCCCAGGCCCATGCAAACCCCACCCCCGCCCGCGCTGCCGCCTCGCGATCAGTCTCTGCATTGCCGACGAAAACCGTCTCCCCCGCCCCCACACCAAAATGCGCCATGATCGACTGCAACATGCCCGGTGCAGGCTTGCGACAGTCGCAATCCACTTCCAGCGCATGGGGACAAAAGCGGATACAGGGCCGGGGGCGGATCTCGCCGACGGCCTCATGCATCATGTCCCGCAGCAGTCGCTGCGCCATGGCCGCGCTCAACCAGCCATAGGCCACCTGATCCTGATTCGAGGCAATGCCCAGAAAAGGCCCGTCCGGGTCCCAGGGGATGGCCCGCAGCACAGCCGCCACGCCGGGCAAGAGTTCCCATTCTCCCGGCCGGTGCGGACAGGGCTTGCCGGGCACGATAGTCCGGCGCAGGGTGTCATCAGCATCGAAGATGAACAGGCGCATATTCGCAAGCCAGCCATCCATGCGTGCGTTCGTGCTCATGCACAAAGCGCCAGTGCGTTCTGCACTGCCTTGCCATAGCGCAAGACCTCATCTGACCAGCGCAGGCCTTCCGGATCGCCCTGCAGGGCCTGTGTGGCCAGGGTGGCATAACCCAGGCGAAAAGCGGCATAGGCGAGTTGATAAAAAGGCAGCCGGCGCAAAATGTCAGGATCATCGGCTCGTCGCGCATAATCCCGCGCCAGGCTTGCCAAAGCCGGAGCATCCAGCCCGAACTCCAGGGCGCAGCCTGCCAGATCCCAGGCGATGTCCAGCGGGCCCGGATAGAAGTGATCTTCAGTATGATCCAGCGCATCGGTCTTGAGAAAGCCGGAACTGGTCCGCAGCCACTCATGCGGCATCATCCGTCCATCTATCGCGACTGTGGGCGCATCCTTTACGAGAGACTCGAAACCCCGCAAGGATTCGCAGCGCTCGGCCCCGGATTCGCCAAAGGCCTCAGCGACATTCACCCGGATCAGGGTCAGAAGCTCCTCAAAATCCGCGCCACCTGCCAGCGGCAAGGCCTGGCGGCGAAAGGCGAGATATTCAGCCACACAGGTGGCAAACTGGCGATCATAATCCACCGCACGCAACGGCCGGCCTGCCAGCCATTTGCTGGCCAGAAAACCCTGGCGCAGCTCAAGCACCGGCGGGATCAAGCCCGCCTCTGATAGCACCTGCCCGCGCGCAAGGGCACGTTCGCCCGGTTCACCGAGCCCAGCAAATTTCCACAAGCGTCCATCGGCGTCGAGATATTTACGCCGCTCATGCTGGGGCTGAACCACCGGCCAATCCACCGCGTCACCATAAACCAGCTTGCGCCAGCCCCCACCCGAGAGATCGCGCAGGTTATCGCCGAGCAGTTGACGGGCCAGATCTGCCTCCTCGAAGCTCACGCAATACTTGGCATGGCGCGGCCAGCGCGCGCGGGCCAGATCCGAGCAGAACTGCCCGCCATCAGGCAACCAGCTTGGGAACAGAACGATGCGATCATCGGGAATCCCGAGCCTTGAGAGGGCTTCGGTGCTGCCGGCAAAAGACGAGCCGCTCAGCCCCGGCCCCTCATCCACCAGCAGGAAATGGCGGTCACGCGCCGCCCGCCAGTGATCCGCAAGGTCAGCATCCAGCAGCAGTTCACGCGAGAAGGGGTGGCCCCGCGGGCGCACTGAGAACAGCTCAACCGGCACGCCTGCGGCCTGCAGGGCGCCACCCACCACTGCCGAGAGGCTCGTGCCGATGGAGCGGATGCCGATACAAATCACCGAGCGGGGTCGCTGCTCCGTCAGGAAGCGCTGGGCGGCGAGCAGATAGCTTTGCGGGTAGAGCGCGTAATAGGCGTAACCCTCCGGCTCGCGCACCTGCACCACTGCGGGTAATTCCTGCTCAGCAAGTACAACGAGGGATTGCCGGCAGGCAGCCAGGGCAGCCGGCACCTGTTCTCCCAGCAGCGGATCGGTGCCAGCGGCAAAAAGCCGCCCCAGAGCCAGGGCAGCATCCCGCCAAGCCTGCAGCCAGTGTGAATTGGCGTCGCGCTCGGGGCAGCGGGCGTCCACCACCGCCGCCTCCAGCATCCCGAAATCAATGAGCCAGCGGGTGGCCTGCTCAGGGCTAGGGTGCCCGGTCTGCATCAGGTCCTCTCGCAAGCCTGCAAGCTTGGCGGCAGGGTCGATCTGGCGGGAAGATTCGCGGTAAATCAGCATGGCAGCGCTCAGGAGCGGCCAGAACCGCGCATGAAAAAGGGACCCGAAAGGGTCCCCTGAAATCTGGAGCGGGCGAACGGAATCGAACCGTCATCTCCAGCTTGGGAAGCTGGGGTAATGACCATTATACGACGCCCGCGTGAACATCCAATATTATCCCTGCCGATCGCCTGAAAGCAAGGCATATCGCCGTACATTACAGGGTTGGCGGATTGCCGCTTTCCGTGAGCGCCTCAAAGCGCTCCTGGCAGACTACATCGCGGGTAGCAGTCGGTTGCACCTTCAGCCGCTCCACCGGGATTTCATCGCCGCAATCGACACAGATACCATATTCGCCACGGTCCATGCGTTCCAGGGCGCGTTGCACCTCAGCCAATTCCAGGGCCTCGCTCACGCTACGCTCCAGCGTCATGTCCTCGGTCAGATCAATGACACTGGCATCCCCCACATCCTTGGCACCATCATCAGTATTCGTTCGCATCCCGCCCAGATAATCGCCGCTGAGCAAGTGCTCGCGCACTGTCTGGGTCAGGTCCTGGCGGCGATGCTCAAGCAGCTCCCGCAGCTCGTTTTCGGTTGCCTTGTCCATTCATCTGTCCTTATGAGAGCAGGCGCCGCGCGCCATCCTGTCAGCCAAGGTATCCCGACGACCGCAGGCCGGCCAGTGCCGAATGACCGATGCTTGCATCAGCGGCTGGATTTCCACGGCTGCCGCCGGCTCGGGCCGCGCCGGGCCGCAGCAGTTCCGGCTTCGTGGCGGCGCTTCGTGGAGAAAGCCGGGGCTATCAGGGCCGCCAGGCTGTCCCATTCTGCCGATGTCGCATCCCGACAGGCACCTGGCGTCAGATCCGCCCCGGTCAAAGGCCCGATGCCCTGGCGCCACAGGCGCAGGGTGGGAAAATCCACGCTGGCCGTCATGCGCCGCACCTGCCGGTTGCGCCCCTCGCGCAGCACGATCTCGATCCAGGAAGTCGGTATGTGCTGACGAAAGCGCACTGGCGGATCGCGGGGCGGCAGCGTGGGTTCCGGGATGCGCCGCGCCTGGGCCGGACGGGTCATTTCCCCATCCAGCAGCACGCCCTGCTCAAACTGTACCAGCGCCGCGTCGCTGATCTCGCCCTCCACCTGCACCCAGTAGGTCTTGGGCAGCTTGTAACGCGGGTCACTCAGGGCTGCCTGCAGGCGCCCGTCATTAGTCAGCAGCAACAGGCCCTCGCTGTCGCGATCCAGCCGCCCGGCCGGATAAACCCCCGCCACCGGCACGAAATCCGCCAGCGTTTTCCGGCCTTCGGTGTCGGTAAACTGGCAAAGCACGTTGAAAGGCTTGTTCAGAAGGATCAGGCGCGGCATATAATGGTCTAATTTTCGTAAAGCTATTCGTAATACCGCCGAAGGGGCGGCTCCCGGGAGACAGGCATGCAGCTTAAGATACTCATGGTTCTCAGCGCCGTTGATCACATCCCGCTGAAAGATGGCACGGCACACCCTACCGGCTACTGGGCCGAGGAAGTGGTCGAACCCTACTATAGCTTCGCTGAAAATGGCATTCAGGTCGATATCGCCACGCCAGGTGCCGTGCCGCCCAGCGCCGATCCCCTGAGCCTCGATCCATCCCAGTTCGGGGGGGATCGCGGCAAGGTCGCCAATCTCAAGGACCAGCTCGACATGATCGAGGGCCTGGACGCGCCGCTGGATCTGGCCCACACCGACCCGAACCAGTATGACACCGTGTTCTTCCCTGGCGGTCATGGCCCCATGGCGGATCTGGATCGCAATGGCGATGTTGCGCGGATCCTGCGTGCCATGCAGGCAACCGGCAAGCCGATCGCAGCACTCTGCCATGGGCCGGCAGCCCTGCTCGCCGCCCGCGACACGCAAGGCCGCTGGCTTTTCGAAGGCTATCGCAGCACCTGTTTCAGCAATGCCGAAGAGAGCCAGACCGAGCTCGCCGGCAAGCTGGAATACGAGCTCGAAACCGCCATCCGCGAGGCTGGCGGCCAGCCGGAGCCGGGACCGGCCTGGGGCGAGCGGATCGTCATCGACCGCAACCTTTATACCGGCCAGAATCCCGCCTCGGCCCGCGCTCTGGCCTATGCCGTGCTCACCGAACTCAAGAAGGCCTGTCCCAGCGGTTGTGGGGCCTGCACGCGCTAGCTGCCCGAGTCATTTACCAAAACCATCAAGGAGCCAGTCATGGACATCAACCAGAAGAAAAAAGCCGCCGCCGAAGCCGCCCTTGCCTATGTCAAACCCGGCATGATCGTGGGCGTGGGCACGGGCTCCACCGTCAATTTCTTCATCGAGGCGCTGGCAGCGGCCCGTGTCCAGGTGGATGGCTACGTCGCATCCAGCATTGCCACCGAGCAGCGCCTACGCAGCCAGGGCCTGAACGTGCTCGACCTGAACCAGACCGGCGACATCCCCATCTATGTCGATGGCGCCGACGAGATCGACATCTACTTTCGCATGATCAAGGGCGGTGGCGCGGCCCTGACCCGCGAGAAGATCGTGGCATCGGCCGCCCGGCAGTTCGTCTGCATCGTCGATGACAGCAAGGAAGTGAACATGCTCGGCAAGTTCCCCCTGCCCGTCGAGGTACTGCCCTTTGCGCGTTCCTTCGTCGCCCGCCAACTGGTGAAACTCGGCGGCAATCCCACCCTGCGCCAGGGCGTCAGCACCGATAACGGCAATGTCATCCTCGACGTGGTCGGGCTGGACTTCACCAACCCGGTCGAACTCGAACGCGAGATCAACAACATCCCCGGCGTGCTCGACAATGGCGTCTTCGCCAAGCGTCGCGCCGATGTGCTGCTGGTCGGCGGCAATGACGGCGTCCAGACCCACAAGCCGCAGCAATAGCCCGCGCGCGGAAAAGCGCCTGCGTCCCGAGGGATGCAGGCGCTTTTTCTTTCAGCCTAGTGTCGTACCAGGGCCGCTGAGTCAGGCACCGGCTGCCCGGACTCCATGACTGCCTTCAGGCGCGCCAGATCGTCATCCATCAGGCTCTTGGGGTCCGAGCCCAGCATGGTGGCCACGGCATGCCCCGCCGCGCCGGCGACTGGATTGTAGGTCATGCGCACCTCCACCCGGGTGCTGTCATCACCCATGGATTCGAAGATGACCTCCCCCTCGTGCTGCACCAGGCTGTCCGGTTCGCTGCGCCAGGCCAGCCGGCGATCGGGCTCGAAGGCCGTGAAGGCTGTGTTGAACTCGGTCTCGGTACCCGTGGGCCCGATGATCACCCAGTGCCAGCGCTGATCATCGAGTTGCGAGACCTCGCGCACATGGCTCATGAATTCCGGAAAACGCTGCGGATCGGACCAGAGGGCGAACACCCGCTCCACCGGCACATTGATGGTGATGCTCTTCTGGATCTTCACGCCACGCCCGATCGGCGCCATCTTGGCCAGGCTCTTGAAGTCCTTGTTGGTGGCGGACCGGGTCAGGAGCGCCAGCCCGACCGCACCTAGCATCTTGCTGATGATGCCATGGCGAAACAGCCCCAGCGCCGCGGTCGTACCGACCGTGCCGGCAATCACGCGCGTGCGCGAACTCCACTCCGGCTGCATGAGTTCCTCGCGCAGTCCAGGGCTCTTTGGAGCCGGCTGGCCCTGCAGGGCCGGGATGTTGCCCGGATCGTCATGCCGTTCCAGCTGATCCTCCACCCCATTGACACCGCGCAACGAGCTGATTCGCTTGATCAGACGGTCAGCCTCTTCATCCAGGATGTGTCCCTTGAGCCTGACATGCGCATCCTCGACCTCGACATGCACGGCACCCGGATGGCCCACTAGCCGGCCCACCGTCGCCCGGATGCGCTCAGCCAGTCGTTCATCCGACAGCTTTTCGCGGCCGAGGCGATAACTCACCTCCGAACGTAGCCCCTGCACCCGGTGACCCATGTCCTGCTTGGTGGCATCCAGGGACTCGCGGGTTTTCTTTGCGGCATTGTTTGCCTGATCGCGTATCTTGGCGCGCCGATCATCACCGCGCTCGGGATCGAACATGTACATCAACCCAGCGCCCAGCCCCGCGCCAAAGATCATGCCTGTCACTTTTTTCATTTCATACCTCCTCTTGTGAAGCGGTTTATCCGTTTGTGAACAACTCGATGCAGCTGAACGCTGCTGGACAAGCCCGCCACGGATCCCGGGTTGTCAGGAACGCTCGCGCGTCATCCGCATACGCAATCGCGGGCTGCTGCCGCCCCCTTGAGATGCGGCACAGATCCACGGCTTGTGCTGGCAGCTTAAGTACAATAGACCAGCCAGGGTGCTTTTCATTGCAGGCACAATACCCGACCAATGGCCCGTCATGGCCGTGGCTGTGGAACGCACGCGCCTGTCTCGGACTTAATGCCCTCACCACCGGCGGGTAGATCCAGTACAAAAAGGGGAGTAGCAAAGGGAGATATCGACATGCAATGGGTTGTGATGATGCTGATCGGCTGGCTCATTTTTACCGCCGCCGTGAGTTATGGACTGATCCTGCTTGGGGTAGGCAGCACCTGGGTGGCCATCGTCGCACTGGCCATGATCGGCATCGGCATCATGAAAGCCGCATCCAAGGGCAGGACGGGGCCGCATTACTGATGGCGCTGGACGGTCTGATTGGCACCTGCCGCCGGCACCGGCAACACGGAAGTGAAAACCCTATTTCGACGAGTTGATTTCGAAGGGCCTGACCTTGCGCAGCATCTGGGTGAGCGCAATGGCAGGCATGGGCCGGCTGAAGAGATATCCCTGGATGCCATCACAACCTTCCTGGCGCAGGTACTCCAGTTGTTCGGTGGTTTCGACGCCTTCGGCGATGACCTGCAGGTTGAGGCTGTGACCAAGGCTGATCACGGCGTTGACGATGGCCGCATCGGCATCATCATGGGTGATGTCACGCACGAAGGAGCGGTCGATCTTGAGCTTGTCGATGGGAAAGCGCTTGAGATAGGACAGCGAGGAATAACCCGTCCCGAAATCGTCCACCGAGATACTGATGCCGCGATCCTTCAGGCGATGCAGGATGTGCGCGGTCTGTTCAGGATTGGCCATGACCAGGCTCTCGGTCAGCTCCAGTTCGAGATACTCAGGCATCAGACCACTCTCTTTCAGCACCTGATCGACCATCTCGGTCATGAAGCGGCCATTGAGGCCGAACTGGCGGGCGGAGATGTTCACGGCCATGCGCAGCGACGGCAGGCCAGCGTCCTGCCAGAGCTTGTTCTGGGTGCAGGCCTCGCGCAGCACCCACTCGCCGATGGGGATGATGAGCCCGGATTCCTCGGCCACCGGGATGAACTCCGCGGGCGGGACGATGCCAAAGCCGGGCCGCTGCCAGCGCAACAGGGCTTCCATGCCGACGATCTGGCCGGTCTGCAGGTCCACCTGCGGCTGGTAATGCAGCAGGAACTCTCGTTTGGCCAGGGCGCGACGCAGGTTCTTTTCCAGGGCCACGCGTGCCTGGGTCTGGGTACTCATGTCGGCGGTGTAGATGCGTGACTGATTGCGGCCCTCGCGCTTGGCCCGATACATGGCGATGTCGGCATTCTGCAGCAGTTGCTGTACATCCTGGCCATCGAAGGGATAGCGGGTGATGCCGATGCTGACCGTGCTGTGGATTTCGTGGCCATGGATATTGAAAGGCCGGGAAAAGGCCTGGATCAGGCGCTGCGCCAGGCGCTCGGCATCATCGACATGGCTGGGATTGACCTGAATGAGCGCGAATTCGTCACCGCCCAGCCGGGCAAGCATGTCGCTGGCGCGGATGCAGCCCTTGATGCGCTTGGTCACGCTCTGCAGCAGCGTATCGCCAAAGCCATGGCCGTGGGCCTCATTGATGTCCTTGAAGCGATCCAGATCGAGAAAGAGCATGGCCAGCAGTTGTTCCTGGGCCTTGGCCGTTGCCAGCACCTGCGCGAACTGCTCCTGAAACAGGGTGCGATTGGGTAGCCCGGTGAGGCTGTCGTAGTTGGCCAGATAGTGGATCTTGGAATAGGCCTGCATTTGCTCCGAGATGTCGCGGCGGATGCCGAGCAGGCCGCGGCGAGCCCCATCCGGACCAAACAGCGGGGTCTTGATGACGTCGAAATGACGCGTCAGTTCACCGTTGACGAGCACGCACTCCTCGCCGCGCCAAGGCGCGCCGGCCTGCCAGGCCTTCTCGTCGGTGCCACTGCAGCTCTGCATGTGATGCCGGGTGAAGCAGGAGTCCGGGCCAAGCAGATGTGCCAGCTCCTGATCGGACAGGCCGTAGTAGCTGATGCCTTCCAGCCCGAATAGTTGTACCCCGGCACCATTGACCCAGAGCCATCGACCGTCGCCATCCTTGAAAAAAATGGCGTCGGGAGAAAGATCCATGAGTTCGTGCATCATGGCATCAATCTGCCGGTCCTGAGATGCAGCAGGAAAGTGCAGCAAATCCTTGTGAATCTTTGAACTCATGGAACCCCGAAGCGGAGTGAGCGGGCTGGCCAGGGCCGGCCGTTTTGTCTTTTTGCGGCACCGCTCACCGATTGTCACGCAGGCGGGCCGTACTGCTAAAGGTAGCATCCTCCTGAAACCTGTCAAGCCAAGCGCGGCGAGAACCGCCAGATTATTGACTGGCGGGCAGACTGGATTCCAGCACCTCGATCCAGTGCCGCACCTGGAGCGCCGTGCCGCCCTGCAGATGGGTCAGGCAGCCGATATTGGCGGTGGCGATGAGCGTGGGCGCGCCGGACTGCAGGGCGGCGAGCTTGTTGTCGCGCAACTGGGTGGAAAGTTCGGGCTGGAGGATGGAGTAGGTACCAGCCGAGCCGCAGCAAAGGTGCGCGTCGGGCACCGGCGTGAGTTCAAAGCCCGCGCGCGTGAGGATGCCTTCGACCAGATTCGGCAGCTTCTGGCCGTGCTGCAGGGTGCAGGGGGCATGGAAAGCGATCTTCTGTGGCGTTTTGGGCCGCAGCTTGCCAAAGTCCTCGGCGGCCAGCACCTCGCCGATGTCACGCGCCAGCGCCGAGACACGCGCGGCCTTGTCGGCGTAGGCGGGGTCCGTGCGCAGCAGGTGCCCGTAGCCCTTGACCATGGCCCCGCAACCGCTGGCGGTGATGACGATGGCCTCGACGCCGGCCTCGATCTGTGGCCACCAGGCGTCGATGTTGCGGCGCATGAATGCCAGGCCTTCCTCGTGGGCGGACAGGTGATAGCTCACTGCGCCACAGCAGCCGGCGCGCTCGGCGCGGATCAGGCTGATGTCCAGGCGATCCAGCACCCGCGCGGTGGCTGCATTGATGTTGGGGGCAATGGCGGGTTGCACGCAGCCATCAAGAATGAGCATGCGCCGCTGATGGCGCGCGGTGGGCCAGGGCGTGTTGGGCTGTTGCTCTGGCACGCTGGCCTTGAGCCTTGCAGGCAGCAGGGGCCGCACCGCCTGGCCCAGACGCAGGAGCGGCGTGAAGCGCTCGCGGTAAGGCAGCACGCTACGCAGGGCGCGGCGCAGCAGGCGCTCGCCGGCGGGGCGCTCGACCCGCTCTTCGAGGATGCCCCGGCCGATGTCCGCCAGATGCCCGTACTGCACGCCCGAGGGGCAGGTGCTCTCGCAGGCCCGGCAGGTCAGGCAGCGATCGAGATGGATCTGGGTGCTGCGGCTGACCTGCTCGCCTTCGAGCATCTGCTTGATCAGATAGATCCGTCCACGCGGGCCGTCGAGCTCATCGCCCAGCAATTGATAGGTTGGGCAGGTGGCGGTGCAAAAGCCGCAGTGCACGCAGGAGCGCAGAATACTTTCGGCCTCGCGCCCCTCGGGCGTGTTCAGGATCTCGGTTTCGACTTGCGTCTGCATGTTCAGAATTCCGCGTAGAGGCGGCCGGGATTGAAAATCCCCTGGGGATCGAAGGCGGCTTTCAGTTGCTGGTGCAGGCGCAGCAGCGCCGGGCTCAGGGGCTGAAACACCTCGCCAAGACGGTCCCCGCCGCGAAACAGGGTGGCGTGGCCGCCGGCGGCTTGGGTGGCAGATCGTATCCGATCCGCGGGCAGATTGCTCCGCAACCAGCGTTGTGCCCCGCCCCAGTCGATCAGCCAGTCACCTGTCAAGTCCAGCGGCGGACAGGCGGGCGGCAGGGACAGGCGCCAGAGGGGTGCATCGCCGTCAAAAAAGGACAGCCGCTGCTCGCGCAGGTCCTGCCAGAAGGCATCCATCCCGTCCAGTATTTCGCCGCCGAGCGTCTGGGCGGCTGCCTGCACCCCGGTCGCGCTGCCGGACAGGCGCACATGGAGCCGCTCGCCGTGATACGCCGCGCCCGTGATGGGCAGGGGCTGGCCCGCCCAGCGGCTCATGCGCTGGATGGCGTCAAGAGGCGCGCAGTGAAACACCCGTGTCTCTTCAAGCGTGGGCCGCGGCAGGACCTTGAGCGATACTTCCAGCAGCACCCCGAGGGTGCCGAGGCTGCCGGCCATCAGGCGCGAGACGTCAA
Source organism: Thermithiobacillus plumbiphilus (assembly GCF_038070005.1). Lineage (NCBI taxonomy): Bacteria > Pseudomonadati > Pseudomonadota > Acidithiobacillia > Acidithiobacillales > Thermithiobacillaceae > Thermithiobacillus > Thermithiobacillus plumbiphilus. The sequence continues at coordinate 72,089 of NZ_JBBPCO010000005.1, forward strand.
AACCCGCGACGTTTTTCATGACCTCGCCACCGAACTTGAGGACCTCGCCTTTGCCGTTGAGAATCTTGACCCCGAGCACGAAATCGCGCGCCGAGCCGGCATAGGGCCGTCGCGGGCCGGACAGACCAGTGGCGATTGCGCCCCCTAAGGTGGCATTGACGCCGAAATGCGGCGGCTCGAAGGGCAGGAACTGATTGCGCTGGGCGAGCAGGGCCTCGATCTCAGCAAGCGGCGTGCCCGCGCGCGCGCTCACAACCAGTTCGCTGGACTGGTAATGCACGAGCCCTCGGTGTCCACTCATATCCAGGGGCTCGCCCCGTATCTCCCGGCCATAGAAAGCCTTGCTGCCGCCGCCCTGGATGCGCAGCGCCCTGCCCTCGGCACAGGCATCGCGCACCTGCTCCTGCAGTTGGGTGCTCTGGTCGGCATCCATCAGAAACGCTCCAGCTCGGGGAAGGGCAACTCGCCGTGATGGACGTGCATGGCGCCGAATTCGGCGCAACGCGCCAGCGTGGGTACGGCCTTGCCAGGGTTGAGCAAAGCGTCCGGGTCAAAAGCCTTTTTGACCGCGTGAAACTGCTCGAGTTCGGCGGGCGCGAACTGGCTGCACATGGGCGCGAGCTTTTCCATGCCCACGCCATGCTCGCCGGTGACCGTGCCACCTACTTCCACGCAAAGCTCCAGGATGCGCTGGCCGAATTCCTCGGTGCGCGCCAGCTCGCCGGGCTTATTGGCATCAAAGAGGATCAATGGATGCAGGTTGCCATCACCCGCATGAAACACGTTGGCGACCGGCAGATGGTATTCGGCAGACATGCGCGCGATCTCGGCCAGAACGCGCGGCAACTGGGCACGCGGGATGGTGCCATCCATGCAGTAATAGTCGGGGCTGATGCGCCCGACCGCCGGAAAGGCGGCCTTGCGCCCGGCCCAGAATTTCAGGCGCTCGGTCTCATCACGGGCGCTGCGCACCTCAGTCGCGCCACTGCCCTGCAGGATCTCGCGCACGCGGGCAATTTCCTCCGAGACCTCGGCGTTGCTGCCGTCGAGCTCGCAGAGCAAAATGGCGGCGGCGTCCACAGGGTAGCCGGCATGCACGAAATCCTCGGCGGCGCGGATGGCGAGCGTGTCCATCATCTCCAGGCCACCGGGGATGATGCCGGCGGCGATGATGTTGCCGACCGCCTCACCGGCCTTGACCACGTCATCGAAGGCGGCCAGCAGCACCTGGGCGCGCTCGGGTTTTGGCAAGAGCTTGACCGTGATCTCAATGATCACGCCCAGCAGGCCCTCGGAGCCGCTCATCAGCGCCAGAAGATCATACCCTGGCGCGTCCAGCGCCTTGCCGCCGAGTTCCAGCAGCTCGCCCTCGATGGTGAGCACCTTGAGACCCAGCACGTTGTGCACGGTCAGGCCATATTTGAGGCAATGCACGCCGCCCGAGTTTTCCGCGACATTGCCGCCGATGCTGCAGGCGATCTGTGAGGAGGGATCGGGGGCGTAGTAGAGACCGTAAGGGGCAGCCGCCTGGGAGATGGCGAGATTGCGCACGCCGGGTTCGACGCGGGCAACGTGATTTTCAAGATCGATGTCGATGATGCGCTTGAACCTGGCAAGCGAGAGCAGCACGCCGTTTTCAAGCGGGAGGGCACCGCCCGAGAGCCCGGTACCCGCCCCGCGCGCCACCACCGGTACCTGAAGCTCATGGCAGAGCCGCAGCACGGCCTGGACCTGCTCGATGATATCGGGCAGGCAGACCACCAGCGGCAGGGCGCGATAGGCCGAGAGCCCGTCGCATTCGTAGGGGCGCAGATCCTCGGTGGTATGACGCAGGGCCGACTCGGGCAGGATGCGGCGCAGGGCCTCAAGAAGGCGGTCGCGCGGAAGGCTATGTGGTTGGCTCTGGACTTGCATGCCCCTATTCTACACCGGCTGCTGACCGAAGTCCTGAAGCCCGGCAAAGCGCTGGTACACCAGCGCCAGGGTATCGTCCTCGCCGACATTGCCGGGAAAGATCACCACCGGCAGCTCGGGAAAGCGCGGATGCTCAGCGGGACAACGTACCACCGACACCCCGGCTGCTACCTGACCGAGCACGCGCGCCGAGCGCAGCGCCAGCCCGCTACTGAGCACCTCATTGGAGGTGATGCCGCCCTTGCTGATGAGAAAACCCAGATCCTCGGGCAGCCGGCACACCACGTCCATCAGGAGATTCGAAACGGCCTCCCCAAAAGCCAGCCGCGCCGCCTGATCCGCAAACTGTCGCTCGGTGCGGCTGGTATAGACGACCGCCGTTTTGCCGGCGGCAAAGTGACGCTCGACGGCATCGAGCACTTCTGCCAGCACCATTTCACGCGCATCCGGCAGGCGACTGACATCGACCTCAACGCCCGCAACCCCAGGGGCTTCTAGCAGAAGCGCCAGCTGGCGGCTGGATTTCGCGACATGCGAGCCGACGATCACCGCCCCGGGCCGACCCTTGCGGGTGTACTGGCCCATGGCTTCGGCGGCCACCGGCTGGGGCGGCAGTTGCGCCAGTGCGGTCAGCAGGCTCGCGGCACTGCGAAACAGAAAGCGTTTGCCGGCCCGGGTGGCCGCCAGCACATCCTGGGTGAAACGCGCGAGATCATCAGGCACTTCGGCGTCCACCACGCAGCAGGCATTGTTTTCGAGATGCAGCAACTGCTCCCGAACCCCGGCGCGGATGTCTTCAAGGGTAAAGCGCCGGACCGCACTGGCTGGGATGCGCCCCTGGGTCTTTTCCGCCACGTAATCGGGCAGGTAGCTATGCTGGTAGCCAAACACCGAATCCTTCGCGAACTCGGTTTCGTGTACCGGCACGTCCACGCCGTTGACGCGCAGGTAATGCACGCTGTCGCGGGTGGTCCGCCCGCCCTCGAAAAAGGCCGGCACCAGAAAGTGGGCGTCGAAGGGCCCGAGTTCCTCGGCGATCACGTCGGTCTCGACAGGGTAATGGCCGCGCAGGGTGGAATCCGAACGGCTGACCAGAACGGGCTGGATATCGCTCCCCGCCAGAGCGGCTTTCAGATTGCGACAGACCTCCCGGGTGATGGCGGCGGCACGTTCGGCATCCATGCCGCGGGTATTGGTGAGCACGAAGAAGAGCGGCGAAGCATCCGCGAGCGCCTCGCGCAGGGTAGCAACATTCCAGCGAGTGAGCAGCAGGCAGCCATGTACCGTCTGCGACCCGGTGGGATCGTCGTCGAGCACGATGATCCTGGTGGTCATCAGCAGGCCCTCAAGCCAGCAGATCCTGAGCGCGCCTGACCATGGCCTCGGCCGTCAGCCCGTTGAAGCCCATGAGCTCGGCGGGACTGGAGGTGGTCTCGCCGCGCTTCCAGGCAAAGACATCGCGCCGCCTTGCCTGGCTGCGCAGCAGCACCGGTTCCAGCGTGGCGCTCGGCCCGCCACTGATGGCGAGCAGTGCATCGCCATCGAAGAACGCATCGAAGCGCGCATCGTCGAGAAAGCCCTGATCGGCTTCGGCGCAGACATCCCAGGCCACATCGCAGGATCTATAGAGCCGGCGCGGATTGACCACGGCCACCACGCGCACGCCGAATCCCTGCTCACGCAGGCGCTCGGCCGCCTCGAACACCGGTAGCAACACCATGTCACCGACCACCGCCAATACCAGCATGCGCTCGCCCGGATGCTCGAGCAGGGTGATCGCGCCCTCGGCCAGGGCCTGGCGACCCTGTTCCAGGCTGGTACGAATCGGCAGCGGGCTCTTGGAGGCGGTGATCACGATGCCCTTGTTGTAGCTGCCCAGGGCCCATTCATAGGCCACCTGAATCATGTTGGCGTCCACCGGAAACAGCGGGAAGACATTGCCGTTGCGCATCATGGCAGCGAAATAGGCCTCGATCTCCGGGCGCTGGTGGGTCCAGCCATTGCGGCCCTGCTCCAGGGCGCCGGCGGTAAACAGCGTGACCGTGGCCGGCGTCTTGCGGCGCAGCTCGGCCATGGCCTGGGTCACGGTTTGCCAGATCGGCAGGCCGTTGATGGCGAAGCTCTCATAGGAGCACCACAAGGAGCGGCTGCCAAACAGCGCCAGAGCCGCCGCCAGCCCCGCACAGGCGTCCTCGTTCAAGGGCTCGTAGACCTGACCGGTAGGCGCCTGATGATAGAGCGGATCAGGCGTGGGATGGCGGATCTTGAGCGCCTCGTTGATGTTGCCGATGCCCGAGGCCTCGTTGCCGTCGGCATTGGTGACCAGGAAGCGCGGATCGCGCCGCCCGACCTCGCCCACCAGGGCGCCCATGGCGGTGGTCGGCACCGCCTGCTCGCCAATCGCGAAGGCTTTCAGGGGCAGGGGCAGCACCGGCGCCAGCTCCAGCACCTGTTCGGTCACCGAGGTCCGCGCGGCCGGACCGCCGCCCGCGCGTTCGAAGTTGGCACGCACCACGGCCCAGGCCTCTGGCGCGAGCGCCCGGCGCTTCAGGCCCTCGATCACATCATTATGGTCCAGGGTGTGCTGGGCATAGAGGTTGTGCGACTTGGCGCCCAGGGCATGCACGCCGGCGCCCTTCAACTGCTTGATGATAAATGCCGTGCGCTTGCCGCCCAGGGCAGATTGCGAGGCCTCGAACATCATCTCCAGCACCGCGCCGGTGAAGGCCAGACGCTTTTCCAGTGAAAAGCGGGTGCTGTCGACAAAGGCCCCTTCCTGACCGCTGTCGTCATAACTCCTGGCATCCACCAGATAGACGTTCTCGAAGCCATGCCCGCGCCAGTAGGCCACCATCTCCGCATCCGAGAGCAGCGACACCATGGCGTGGTGCTCCTGGCTGTAGCCGTTCCAGATCAGTACCGGCAGGTAGTTGGTGACACCGGGAAAGGCGGTGTTGAAGTGCATCATGGCGTTGAGGATATAGGGCTCGCCCATGCCACCATCGCCCAGGGTGAAGGGAAACAGCGTGCCCGGATGCAACAGGGCACCGGCCATGGCGAAGTGCTGGCCCTGCCCCAAGGGACCTGCGGGCGCGAGGATGCCGGGAACGGCGCCCGAGAGGTGGCCCAAGAGGCCGTGGCGCTCGCGATAGCGCTGGCGCATCTCGGCCACGGTGTGGATGCCCATGTCTTCGAGCGAGCGGTCCAGGAACATGGCACTGTAGAAGCCCGGCGCATGATGGCCGACTTCGGTGACGATATTGGTATGCCCGAGCATCACCAGCGCGGCATAGGCCTCGGCACTCGACGCGAAGCCGCCGGGGTGCCCCGAGGCCTTGGCACCGGTCACCTGCAGGGTGAGGTAGCGCAGGGCATCGGCCGCCAGCAGGGTCTGATAGATGGCGCGCGGGTCGGTGGGATTGTCGATGCCATGCTGGCCCTCCGCCAGCACCGGGCTTGCGGCGTGGCGATCCATACCGGGCAGGGGGTCGGCGAAATACTGGATGCCTTCGCAGAAGGCGGGGATGCTGGGCGTGCTCGACATGGGGCGCTCCATTGGTGGGTATTTGGCCTAGCGTAACGATGGCCTGGGCCTTGCGCAATGCCCTGAGCAAAACTGCCTGGCTGACCGGCGCCAGGACATGGGGTAAATGTGATGCGGCTCGAACCAGAAGGAGGTGCGGATGGAGTAAGGAAGGAGCAATCTCGCGTCGCCCGGGCGCGAGTGAATGAGCCGGGACGGAAGCGCCCCTCCCGGCAGTCTCTGGCTCAGTGCGGTCGCTGATGCGGCTCCAGGCCCTGCGGATGCCCGGCCCGCGGATGCCACTTGCCGCCATGTTCGGTCACGTCCCTGCCCCCATGGCGCTGCAGGACGTCCTCGATTTCGCCGGCCCGCTCGTCACTGCTGTCGATCAACAGCAGCACTCCGCCACGTCGGACACCATCGACATAGCGTTGCGCGTGTTCATCCGAGAATTTCCTGCCGGTCAGGGCACCGATCAGGCCGCCACCGATGCCACCGATCCCTGCACCCGTGACGAGCGCGGCAACCGGGCCTGCGGCGGCAATGGCACCCAGGCCCGGGACGACCACGCCCGCAAGGCTCAGGGCAATGCCGCCGACGATGCCGGCAACGGCACCCGTCCCCGCACCCTTAGCAGCCTCGCGGCTGACCTCATCGCCCGTGATCTTGGCGCTTTCATCGAGATCCTGACGGGCGAGCAGGCTGATTTCCGCTTCCGGTATCCCCATCGCCAGCAGCGCCTGAACGGCCTGCTCCAGCCGTTTCCGGTTTTCAAATAATGCAGCCACGGTCTTGCTCATGGAAAGCTCCTTTGATTCCGCCACTCTAATTTTCGAATGTCCGGCCTGGAATTAGTTCCGGTGTGCGTGCCTTCGCCCAAAACATGAAAAAGGCGGGAGAAGCAAGTCCCCCGCCTGATCCGCTGCCGATACATCAGTGATGATGCGGCGTCCGGGCCCGATCCCAGCCATAACGGACAGCATCCTTGAACCGCTCCCAGGGCCCTTCATGCTGGTGCTGCTGTTCCCAGTCGCGCCGGGCATCGGCCTCGACCCGGTCCCAGTCACCGCCACGGTAACGCTGATCCATGCCCAGGTGATATCCATAGCGATAGGCCGGGCTGAGCTGTTCATAACTCATGCCCCGATTGGAGTAGCGGTTCTGGTAGTCGGTACGGAACTCGTCGGCATGTATCTCGAAATCATCCGCCGCGCCAGCCGCCAGGGGCTCCACCGAAACATCGGTGCCCCGCACGGTATCCTGGATGGTTTCGGTGTGCATATGGGCGGTCTTGCTGACCTCGACCTCCTCCACCACGCGGGCTTCCTTGGCGACCACCAGCACCTCGTCGGTTTCGGTCACCTCGATGCTGCCCTCCTGGAAGGCGCGCAGATCCGCCTCGCTGGCCGGACGGTCCACCGGACGGCGCTGTACCTTGACCTCTTCATCACGCAGCTGCACCTGTTCCGTCACCGGACGCTCGGTCGCGTGGGTATAGACACGCACGCCACCGCGCTGCACGGCTCGCTTGTCGATCTGCAGATCCTCTTCCACCACCGGGATGACCTGGTCCTCGCGCGCGCCAGCCATGCCCGAGGCACTGCGCTCAGCGCCGGAAATGCCCTGACCAGAGGCAGTGCCCCTCCCTGACCTGTCAGCATCAGCCGCCATGCCGGACTGGCCGGCGGTGCCGCTGCCGGCAAAGCGCTGGCCGCTGGTCGTGCTGCCAGTCCTGGAGATGTCCGGGGTGGTGCCGCCGGACATCCCGGGGGTCGCGCCGGTAGCCGCGCCACTGGTCATGCCTGAACCAATACCTGCACTGCTCACGCGGGTACCGGTATCGGCGGAGCTGCCAGGAGTCCAGCCGCCCTGTCGCCATTGCGCGCTGCGTTCCTCGATGTCGGCGGCGCCATGGCGGTCGAGGATGTCTGCCGCTTCTTCGGCCCGGTCATCGGCGGTCTTGACCATCACCAGGGTGCCGCCGCGTCGCACACCTTCGGCATAGGAGTGGGCGTGCTCCTCGGGAACGCCAACGTCCGTGAGCGCACCGACCAGGCCACCCGCCACCGCGCCGATGCCCGCACCGGTGAGGGTGGCGGCAATCGGGCCGGCGGCAATGATTCCGCCCACGCCTGGCAAGGCCAGGGAGGCGAGACCGACCACCAGGCCACCCAGGCCACCGATTACCGCTCCACCGGCGGCATCCTTGGCAATGTGCGCGCCCTTGCTTTCATGCGAGCTGTCGTCCGCCGTCTCCTGAATCGATCCGCTCTGCTCATCACGGGCAACCAGGCTGATGTCATCCCGCGCAAAGCCGGCATCGGTCAGATCCTTGACCACCTTTTCCGCCATGCGTCGATCATCGAACAATCCAATTACTGTCTTCGTCATCGTAGACCTCCTTGGTTATCGCACTATTGCTTTGGTGGGACCGGCCGTGTAGCGCCGCTATCGGACTCTTCCACCAAGGCTTCGATTGAGACATGCTCTTCCCGCAGTCTCAGGGTATGTGTCTGTGTTTCGGTGTGCCGGGTCCTGGTGATGCGCACTTCTTCCTTGAGGCGCAGGCGTTTTTCCACTACCAGCACTTCTTCGAAAATGGGGACGACCAGCGTATCGCCTTCCTGATGTGGGCCGCTTGGCGCATCCACGAATTGACCGATTGCCACCCGCTCCACGGAGACCGATTCGCGCAGCAGCTCGGGCCGGACCGTCTCCTCGCGTTCCCGGACGCGCTTGTGGATGCGCACGCCACCCGTGGTTTCCCGACGCTTGTCCACCCGCGCGACTTCCTCGATCACCGGCACGACGGTGGACGCCAGCACCTGCTCGGCCGGAGAATCCTGGTCAGCGCCATCCTGATCAGGGCGTTCCATCGGCACGAAATAGCTACCATCCTCGCGCGCCTCCAGCCAGTCGGCGGGCATCACCAGCACCGTGCCATCCTCCAGCCGGACCTGCGCTTCGCGCCCGAGATCGAAAGGCTGCTCCAGCCAGCCCTGCCAGCCATCCTTGCCATGAACCTGTGCGTGATCATCTTGCGACATGAGGCCTGCTCTCCGGATCAACTAGTCATTGCCCCAGCCTTGCATGATGTGGAGCAAGGGTTCCAGGAAGAAAAGCATGAACAGGGCGGCAATCAGCACAGCCCACAGGAGGTACTTCATTTTCCGGCTGACCAGTGGTCGGTCATAAACCACTGACTTGTGGCTCCGCTGGCTCGTTTCAGCTTGCCCACTCTCGCCACTGGAAGGGGGCACCTGCGGATCGGACCTGCGTGGATCGGTATGCGGTTGCTCCATGGCTCCTCCAAGGATGGGCTTGTTCACCTGTCTCGATTTCGAGTGCCCAGAGGAGGAATGGTTCGGTCCCGAAGGCCGGATTTCCAGCACCATGCCCGAAAGGTGCAGGCCGGGAATCAAGTACACCTGCAACCGTCCAGGCGCGCCTGGAGCAGCACTTTCGCGCGCCCGCGTCATCATGCTGTCATCTTGCTCTGCCATCATGCGGTCTCCAGTTTTCCGGAGACACCATGAGCATCCAACAAAAACTGAGGCTCCTGACTCTGGCCACCCTGGCCTGCCTGCTGCTCGTCATGGGACTGAGCGCGATGTCGCTGTACCAGTTGCGCCAGCACTTCGCCGACTATCAGTCCCGGGAGGCATTGGTCAGCAGCCTCACTGAAATCAAGGCCGTTGCGCTTGCGGTAGCCCGGCTCGATCCCATCCTGCCGCAATCCCGTGAACAGTTGAGGGCTGCCGACCAGCAGGTCCGACAACTGTCCAGGCGCATCAGCCAGCACACAGCCACTCCCGCTGAACAGCAACTGAGCAGACAGATACAGGCAGGCTGGCGGCAGTACGTCACTGACTTTGGACAGGTGCTCGACATAGCTGCCGACAACCCGGCTGATGCCCTGAGCATGCCGGAAGCACTCTACGCAGAGAGACTTCAGCCTTTGCTCGGGCAAATCGATGGCTGGACCCAGCAGCACCAGTCGCGCCGGCAGGCGGCGGAGAATCGCGTTACCGACGCCCTGCGGCAAATCCTCTGGATCGTGCTGGTACCACTGGCCCTGGCAAGCGTGATCATCGTGGTCTTTCAGACAGGGCTGAATCGCAATCTGCGGCGTCGCATGCAGGAACTGCATGCCGCCATCGAGGAACTGCAGCGAGGCAATCTGGGCCGGCACCTGCCTGAGGGCAAAGCCGATGAGTTCGGCCAGATGGCAAGGGACGTCAATGGTTTCGTCGCAGAGCTTGCCTCCGTGCTGAAGGAGACCGGAGGGATGGCGGGGAATACCCGGGATACGGCACATACCCTCGGCAACATGGCGGAATCCATGCGCCAGGGCAGCCAGGATCAGCTCGACAGGATCCTCCAGACCAACACCGCCCTGGAGGAAATGAGCGGCACCATCCGTGAAGTCGCACAGAGCGCCGGCAGCGCCGCCGATGCCGCCCGCCAGGCCAGTCAGCTCGTGGCCAGCGGCAGTGAGGCAGGCCAGCATACCGTGCTGGTGCTGGACCGCATCCACGATGCCGTGACCAGCGCCAGCAAGACCCTGCAACAGTTGACGGCGACACTCGGCCAGATCGACAGCGTCACGGCACTGATCCAGGACATCGCCGACCAGACCAATCTGCTGGCCCTGAATGCGGCCATCGAAGCTGCCCGTGCCGGGCCGCAGGGGCGCGGCTTCGCGGTCGTGGCCGACGAGGTGCGCAAGCTCGCTGAACGCACCGCCGCCTCGACCGGCGACATCAGCCGGCTGGTACACGGCATTCAGGGCGGCACGGCAGAGGTAACGCAGCGTATGCTGGTGGCCAGTCAGGAGGCCACATCAGGCACGGCACAGGGCCGGCAGATGAAGGATCTGCTCACGCGCCTGGACAAGGAAATGACTATGGTCAGGACACTGATGGACCAGATTGCCGTGGCCACGGAAGAACAGTCGGCGGTCAGCCGGGAGATGAGTGGGCACATGGCGGAAACCGCCCGGATCACTGAAAGCACGCAGGCCCGATTTACCGCCACGCAGGCAGCCACCCAGGAACTGCTGAACAATGCCGGACGCCTGCAGGCCAGCATTGGTCATTTCAAGCTGACTTAGGGGGAAGGACGGAGATGAACCGCTGGGTTCATTGGGACAAGGTCAGACACATTCCTCCGATGCGCTCTAACTGTTTCCAGCTCTCCTGCTGGCTGCCTTACGTGCCTGCGCCAGGGTATCCTGGAAAGCCGCCGTGTCCGGCTGCAGCGCGACAGCCTTTTGGGCATGCTGCAGCGCTTCGCGGCTGCGCCCCTGATCCAGCAAGGTCTGCGCCAGATTGTTGTGCAGCACCGCACTGTCCGGGTGCTGTGCCAACCCCGCCTCGAAGGCCGCGGCAGCGCCCGGCAGGTCGCCTGCAGCATAGCGGCTGTTGCCAAGCCCCAGCGCCGCGCCAACACTGGCCGGCCAGCGCAGCAGGGCAGCGCCATAAGCCTGTGCGGCCGCCTGCCACTGACCTGCCTTCTCCAGCCCCAGCGCTGCGTTGAGGTAGGCCGGCTCGTCCGGATTTGCCGGCAGTTCGCCGGGTTTCAGCACCAAAAGCCCCCAGCGCCCGCCTCGCGCCCAGGTTCGCTCGAATACCCGCATCGGCATCGTTTGTCTTTGCTCCCGGCCGGAATGCAGGATCAGATCACCCCGATCGAGATCAAAGCCGATGACCACGGCATAGTGCCACTTGGGATACCAGTTAAAGGCGAGATTCTGCAGGATGATCACCGGATGACCAGCCGCAACCTCCCGCAGGAGCACTCTGAGATCCGGCCGGATGACATAGGCCAGTGCGCCATGGCGACGGGCGGCGCTAATCAGGTCGGTCTGCAGACTGCCCTTGCGACCGGGCGTGTAAACCTCCGAGAGGATGTCTTCTGGATTGACCGCAGGGCCCGGTAAATGACTCAGGCCCATGGCCAGGCTCGCCGGGCCACATTGCAAGGCTTCCTGGGGATAGAAGGGCACGTCATCGAGCAGCATCCGGGTCGGCAGAGGCCGGTCGGCCGTGGCCCCGCAGGCAAGTACCTGATCACTCTGCGGCGTGCTGGCGCAACCGCCCAGCACCAGCAGGATCAAGATTCCGGACAGCAGGCCCAGGTGAACGCGGCGCTGAAAGCGACAAGCCGCCAGCGGTGTTCCGCCAGCGGCTTTCAGGGCCAGGGCCAGTCGTTCAATGGCGATGATAGACAAAGGGATAGACGTGGGTCAGCCCAAGCAGGTCAGTGATCAGCAACACGAAGAAGATCAGCACGATCGCGCCGACAATCGAACCCGCATCACCGCCTGCGGGGAGGGCATCAAGCTTGCCGGCAATCCGGTCCACTTCCGCATCACTGAGACTATCCACGCGCGCCAGGGCCTCGGCCGGGCTCACGCCCTGCTTTTCCATGGCCTTCTGCACGTCCTCGCGCGCCAGGAAGCTGCGCAGGCGCTCACGATCGGCACTGTTGCTGGTCTGGTCGATGACGCTCTCGCTACCGACCATGGCGGCCTGGGCAGGACCAACCTGCAGGCTGAAACTCAGGGTGGCAGCGATCAGGAGACTACTGAGGGGTTTGGCTAGACGGGGCATCATTTGCATGGCTTTCTCCTCGGGCGCGCCGGTTGTTATTTGCAAATCATGGACTGCTACGCTGGATCAGAACGGTTTTACCACAACGAGAATCACCACGGCAATCAGGATCAGGACCGGGAATTCATTGATCCAGCGATAGAAGACGTGGGAACGGGTATTGGCGTCCGCCTGGAATACCCGCACCAACCATCCAAGATAGACATGATAGCCCAGCAGTACCACGACCAGCGCCAGCTTGGCGTGCAGCCAGCCATCCGCCTTGTAAGCCGTCCAGCCGTAGGCAAACAGCAGCCAGAGCCCAAGCCCCACGGCAATCATCATGCTCGGGTTGGTGATACCGCGCCAGAGCTTACGCTCCTGCACCTTATAGGTGGCCTGGCAGTCGGGATTGCTGCTCAGGGCATGGTAGACAAAGAGACGCGGCAGATAAAAGAGTCCAGAGAACCAGGTCACCACGGCGATGATATGAAAGGCCTTGACCCAGAGCATCACGCGTCTTTTTTCAGCAGCTTGCCGATCTTCTCGGCCATCTCGTTCTTGTCGATCTCACCGAGCTTGCGCTCGACGATGCGCCCCTCGGCATCGATGAGAAAGGAAGTCGGCACCAGGTTGATGCCGCCAAAGGCCTGCGCCGCCTGCCCCTGGCGATCCAGGGCCACGACATAGGAAATACCCATCTGCGCGCTCATGTTGCGCACCAGGCGCGGGTCGTCATATTGCAAGGCCATGCCGATCACCTGAAAGCCCTGCGGGCCGAACTCGCGCTGCAGTTCAATCAGCATGGGGATCTCCTTGACGCAGCCGGGGCAATCGGTGGCCCAGAAGTTAAGCAGTACGGGGCGGCCACGATAGCTGGCCAGATCGAAGCGCCCGCCATCCAGGGTCGGGGTGCTGACCTCGGGGGCCTTGGCCGCGAAGAACTTGCCGCCCTGCGGCGAGAGCCAGAGAAAGGCCGCCACGGCAACCAGGGCGAGTACCAGCAGGCCGCCCAACAATTCCTTGATTTTCACGCATCCACCTGCAGAGGTTCAAAAAGGTTGGTTTCAATGCTTTAAAGATACTATGCTCTTGGCATGAACAAAACCCGGCAGCATTCACACCCTGCCAACAAAAACAGACTTCATGGATAGCGGTTATCAACTCATTCTAGGTGGCGGCCTGCTGTTGCTGATCAGCATTCTCAGCAGCGCGGTCTCCTCGCGCCTGGGCACCCCCCTGCTGCTCATCTTTCTGTTGCTGGGGATGCTGGCAGGCGTCGATGGCCCAGGCGGCATTCGCTTCTATGACTATCATGCCGCGCACGTGATGGGCAACATCGCCCTGGCAGTGATCCTTTTCGATGGCGGCCTGCGCACGCCGCGCGCGGTCTTTCGGGTGGGGCTGCGACCAGCCCTGTCGCTCGCCACCATCGGCATTCTGGTCACCGCCGGGATCACCGGGACATTTGCCGCCTGGCTCCTGAACCTGCACTGGCTGGAGGGCCTGCTGCTCGGTGCCATCATCAGTTCCACCGATGCCGCTGCCGTGTTTTCCCTGCTCGGCACCCAGGGCATCACCCTCAAGGAACGCGTCGGCGCCACGCTTGAAATCGAGTCCGGCACCAACGATCCGATGGCGGTCTTTTTGACCATCGCCCTGGTCAACACCATTGCCGCCGGGCTGGATCACCCCGGCTGGGGCATATTGCTGTTTTTCGTGCAGCAGATGGGGCTTGGTGCCCTGCTCGGCGGAGGGCTGGGCTTTGGAATGGTCTTTCTGCTCAACCGATTCGATCTCAGCGCCAAGGGCCTCTATCCCCTGCTGGCCCTGGGCGGCGCCCTCGGCATCTTCGGCCTGACCAGCAGTCTCGGCGGCAGTGGCTTTCTCGCGGTTTATCTCGCGGGCCTGATCATCGGTAACCAGCCGGTACAGATGAAGCAGGACATTTCCAATTTTCATGTCGGGCTGGGCTGGCTGGCGCAGATCGTGATGTTTTTCGCGCTGGGGCTGCTCTCCTCGCCCGCCCGGCTGATGGAGGTCGCGCCCCAGGGGCTGCTGATCGCACTGGTGCTGATGCTGGTCGCCCGTCCGCTGGCGGTGTATCTCAGCCTGCTGCCCATTCACTTTCCGCGCCGGGAGCAGATCTTCGTATCCTGGGTGGGGCTGCGCGGGGCAGTGCCCATCATCCTCGCCATCTTTCCCTTGCTGGCGAACCTGCCGAACGCCTACCTGATGTTCAACGTGGTGTTTTTCATCGTGCTGGTATCCCTGCTCATCCAAGGCTGGACGGTCGCGCCCCTTGCGCGTCGGCTCGGCCTCGAAGTCCCTCCCGTGCAAGGCCCGCTGCAGCGCCTGAATCTCGGTCTGGTCGGACAGGTGGATTACGAACTGCTGGCCTATCGCCTGGAGGAGGACAGCCGGGCCCTGCAATTCCTGCCCACCGAACTGCCCCTGCCCGAGCGCGACAAGCCAGTGGTGGTGCTGCGCGGCAAGAAGGTACTGCGCCTGCGGGAAAGCGGCCAATTGCAGCCCGGCGACATTCTTTATGTATTCGCCCGTGGCGCCGACATCCCGCGTCTGAACCGGCTCTTTGCCCGGCCGCCGCTGGGCAGCGACGCGCGCAAGAAGCGCTTCTTCGGGGAGTTCGAGATCAACGGCGATGCCCTGCTGTCGGACCTCGCGGGTCTTTACAACCTGCCAGTCGATCCCCAGCAGGCAGACTGCTCCCTGGCGGAATTCATCGACGGGCAACTGCATACTCGCCCGGTGGTGGGCGATGCCGTCACCCTGGGCCCGGTCAGTCTGGTGGTCAAGGAAATGGAGGGCAATCAGATCAAGCGGGTGGGCCTGCGCCTGGGGCAGAGCGGCGAGAACCCGGTCTAGACAGTTCCGGCATCCATCCAGCTGCGCAAATCGCGAAACAGCTGGCGTGCCGGCGCCGGATCCGGTGTCGTCGCGCCCTGCGCTGCCTTGACCTCGGCTAACCGCTGCATGAGCAGCGCCCGATCCGTGGCGGGATAGCGGGCACACCAGGCATCCAGGGCCGGTTGTCCTTCCTGCAGCAGGCGCTCGCGCCAGCGCTCCAGGGCGTGAAAGGCGGCGGCAGCGCGGTTGCGATCCTGGCGGATGGCATCGAGCCGGGCCTGGATCGCCTCGAAGGCAGCCTCATCGAGCTCGCGCAGCAACCGGCCCACGTACTTGAGCTGGCGCTTGCGGGCCCCGTGCTCGCGGACGCGGTCCAGTTCCGTCACGGCATGGGCCAGATGTTCCGGCAGCGGCAACTGGCCGCGCTGGACCGGATTCAGCTCGGCGAGGATGGACGCCAGCGCCTCGCGGGCATGGGCCTCGCGCTTGCGCAGGCTGCGGCTGTTGAACTCGTCCGGGGCCTGGGGTGGCTGCGTCATCAGCGATACCTGCGCTTACTGCGGGGCTTCGACGGCGGCGATGGCCTGCGCCGGATCGGCCCCGGCCACTACCTGCTGCAGGCCCGGCAGGTAGCGGTTCACCGTTTCCACCGCGCCGATCACCATTGGGCGCACCAGCGCCACGCTGACCTGGCAATCCACAATTTCGATACTGTTCTTGAAATTGATCTCGCCGTCCTGCAGATCCATCTCGAAATTGCCCAGCGGCAGGCCGTAGTTGGCGCGGGTCAGGAACTCGGCGACCGCCAGCATCCGCTCGGCCGGGATGTCCAGGCCCCGCGGGCGGACGTAGATCAGGATGCGATTCTGCTCATCGTGGGCATGGGCGAAGATCTCCACCTCGCCCGTGGGCAGTTGCAGGCCGGTGGTCACCACCGGCACCTTCTCCAGACGGGTGGCCTCCCAGCCCATCTCCTTGAAAAATGCGTTCACCGGATCGATCAGGCTCATTTCGCTCTCCTTGTGTGTGCTTGCCGGCATTATTTCACAATTCCACCGGCACCGGCACAGTGGCTTCAGTCGGGGTGAAACCGCTGCGCCAGGCGCACGAATGCTTCGACATCCAGGGTCTCGGCGCGGGCGCCGGGGTCCACCCCGCATTGTTTGATGGCTGCGGCATCCAGCAGGCCCTTGAGGTTGTTGGACAGGGTCTTGCGGCGGCTGGCGAAGGCGGCACTCACCAGTCTTGCGAATTCGTTCTGCAGGCCGGCCGGCACCAGCGGCGTCTCGCGGCGCACCAGCCGCACCACCGCGGAATCCACCTTCGGCGGCGGATTGAAGGCGCCGGGCGGCACCTCAAACAGGCTGTGGACCTCGCAGGCCACCTGCACCATCACCGACAGCCGCCCGTAATCCCGGCCGCCGGGGCGGGCCGCCAGGCGATCGACCACTTCCTTTTGCAGCATGAAGTGCATGTCGCGGATCCACGCGCCGGCATCCAGCAGATGAAAGATCAGGGGCGTGGAGATGTTGTAGGGCAGATTGCCCACCACCCGCAGGGGTTGATCCAGGGTCCGCGCCAATCCCGCGTAATCAAAGGCCAGGGCGTCGCCTGCGTGGATCTCCAGCCTGCTGGCACTGGCATCGCGCAACGCCACCAGCCCCGGAATCAGATCGCGGTCCAGTTCCACCACCTGCAGGACATCCAGATGCGGCAACAGGGCTCGGGTCAGGGCCCCCTGGCCTGGGCCGATCTCGAGCATCGGGTCTGAGCGCCGGGGGCGGATCACCTCGACGATTTTGTGGATGACGCCGGGACTGGCGAGGAAATGCTGGCCGAAGCGCTTGCGCGGACGGTGCGTGCTCATGGAGTGGCTGCCCGCCGGTGCGCCACCATGTCGATGGCAAGCTCGATGGCGGCCAGCAGGCTGCCCGCCTCGGCCCGCCCCGTGCCGGCGAGATCCAGCGCCGTGCCATGATCGACGCTGGTACGCACCAGCGGCAGGCCGAGCGTGACGTTCACCGCCTCGCCAAAGGCATGATATTTCAGTACCGGCAGGCCCTGATCGTGATACATGGCCAGTACAGCATCATGCTGATCGAGATAACGCGGCGTGAACAGGGTATCGGCAGGCAAGGGCCCGGTCAGTTGCAGGCCCTCCGCGCGCAGGGCGTCCAGCGCCGGGCGGATCAGCGTGATTTCCTCACGCCCCAGATGTCCACTTTCGCCGGCATGGGGATTGAGGCCGGCCACCAGGATGCGCGGCACTGGAATGCCGAAATCCCGCTGCAGGGAGGTGTTGAGTATGCGCAGCACCTGCTGCAGTTCAGCCATGGACAGGGCGCCCGCGACTTCGGACAGCGGCAGGTGGGTGGTCGCCAGCGCCACCCGCAGCCCGCGCCCGGTCAGCAGCATGACGACCTTGGGCGTGCCGGTGCGCTCGGCGAGATACTCGGTGTGGCCGGTAAAGGGAATGCCGGCCTCGTTGATGACCGATTTCTGCACCGGGGCCGTGACCAGGGCGTCCATCTCGCCCTGGCGTATCAGGTCCATGGCCTCGTCGAGCCAGCCCAGCACCGCAGGGGCATTGGCCGGATCGAGACGCCCCGGCTCGCAGGGCACAGCAAGCGGCAGGTGGCGCACCCAGAGCGTATCAGCTTGGTGCGCCGCCAAGGCCATGCCCGGCTGCCATTCCCGCAGATCAACCGACAGACCAAGCAAGCTGGCGCGGGCACGCAGACAGTCAATGTCGCCAATGACCAGCAGGGCTGCGGGCAGATCCCCGGCAGCCAGTGCCAGCGTGATATCCGGGCCGATGCCGGCCGGCTCACCCATGCTCAGGGCCAGACGCGGCGGCATCAGAAGTCCCGTTCCTTTTCCTCGACCTTGAGAATGTCCAGGTAGGCGCTCATGTCAGTCTTGCCAGGCTGCTTGGGTGGCAGGGCCAGCACCCGCGCTTCCACCCGGCGGCGGGCGAGGTCGAGCACGATGCTGTCTCCCGGCTTGACGCTGTCGCCTGCCTTGGCAGGCCGGCCATTGATGGTCGCGCAGCCGGCATCGCAGACCTCCTTGGCCAGGGTGCGGCGCTTGATCAGGCGTGTTGCCTTGAGGAAGAGATCAAGCCGCATCGGCCGCCCCGCCCTGCAGGGCGGGATCGAGGATCTTCACGTAGGATTCGGCCCGGATCTCCCGCAGCCACTGCTCCATGCGCTCCTGGGTCTTGCGGTTCTGCAGCTGACTACGTGCGGCCTGGCGGATGTCCTTTTCCGGCACTTCCTGTTGACGCTGGGCAATGGCCTGGATCAGGTGAATGCCGTAAGTGCTGCGCACCGGCCCGCTGATTTCTCCGGGCTTGAGGGCAAACAGGGCCTGCTCGAAGCTTGGCACCATGACGCCCGGACGTACCCAGCCAAGATCCCCGCCCTTGCTGGCCGAACCCGGATCCTGACTGTATTCCCGGGCCAGCGTTGCAAAGTCCCTGCCCTGCAGGAGCTGGCGCTGTATCTGGCCGATCTTCCTTTCCGCCTCGGCAAACTCTTCCGGAGTCTTGGCCTGGATCAGGATATGGCGGGCCGCCATCTCGGGAACCGTGGGCTTGCCTTCTTTCTTGTCGAGCAGCTTGAAGATGTGAAAGCCGATCGGGGTGCGCAGCACCGGACTGATCTGCCCCGCCTGCATGGTATTGAAGACCCGCACGAACTCCGGCGGCAGCTCGCCGGCCCGTTTCTCGCCGAGCCGCCCCCCCTGCAGCGCATCCTGGCCATCCCCCTCGGCCAGCGCCAGTTTCGCGAAATCCTCGCCGCGCTCCAGGCGCGCCCGCAGAGCCTCGGCCTTGGACTGGGCCTGGCTGACCTGGGCTGGACTGGCGTTGTCGGGCAGGGCGATGAACAGGTGCTGCAGGTCATAGCTGTTGCCCCACTGGGCACCAGCCTGTTTGACCAGGGTGTTTTCCTCATCCGCGGTCACCGTGACGCGGCTCTCCACTTCGCGCTGCGCCAGCCGCGCCAGGGCGATGCGGTCGCGGATCTCCTGGCGGAAGCGGGCATAATCCCTGCCTTCCCGGCCCAGTTCCTCGCGGAACTGCTCGACACTGAGATTGTTCTGGCGGGCGATGTTCTGGATGGCCTGGTCAATGGACGCATCATCCACGCGGATGCCACTGCGCTCGGCCAGTTGCAACTGGATGCGGTCCAGGATCATGCGATCCAGCACCTGGCGACGCAGGACGTTTTCGGGCGGCAGACGATCGGCCCCCTCGGCACTCAGGCTTGCAGCGATGGCCGCCACCCGCTCGTTGAGCTCGGAGGCAGTGATGATATCGGTATTGACCACGGCCTCCACGCGATCCAGGGGCTCGACGGGTGCCTGCAAACCCTGGATGGCCGGAGCAGCTTGCGTCGGCGCCGCTTCGGCGGGTGCCACCGGCTGGCTGCCCGGGGCAGGGGCAATCCGCGTGTTGCGGTCCACGAAATCATCCGCAGCCAGGCCGGTCTGGGCGGCCAGACAGCCCAGCAGCAGCGCCAGACCGATTTGCAGGCCATGCTGCCTTGAAGCTTTCAGCATCATTAAAACTCCATTTGCGCGCCCGGCACCATCTGCGTCAGCACGCCGGTCGGTTGATTGCCCAGATTCGTCAGGCCGCGCAGTAAAATCTGGAAAAAGATCGCGCTGTTTTTCTCGCCACCCAGCCGGATCTGATCGTAAACCATCAGCCGGGTGGCCCAGCAGCCACCATCATAGCCCAGGCCCAGCAATTGCTCCAGGGCGCTGTCATCGCGCAGGCTGTAGCGATAGCTGGCCAGCGCTTCCCAGCGGCGGCCCAGCGGCATCTGTCCGGAAAGCACGACCTGATCCACCAGATCCCGCGAGTACCGGTAACTCAGATTCAGCACGCGCCGGGCGCCGGGCTGGTACTGGGCACCGAGATTGTAACGGGACATACGGCTCGCTTTGGGATCATACTGGGCTTCACTGAAAAGCCGCAGATCCTGACGTGGCTGCCAGCGCAGCAGGGCGAAATAGTCCGACTGCTCGCGATCATCCACCACCTGGCCCGCGAGGTCGACCTGCCGGTCATCGAAGTTGCGGATCTGGCCGACCGCGGCACGCAGCAGCTCGCGCCCATTCGGGTTGAGGATGCTGCTGCTCAGACCCAGGGTCACACGGTTGGCCGCATTGATGCGGTCCGCGCCGGCATACAGATTGTCCGCGAAGAGGATGGGATAACTCAGTTGCCGGACATCGGTGTCAAACAGCGGAATGTCGCTCTGGTCGCGCGCTGGAATATAGGTATAGCGGAATTCAGGCTCGATGGTCTGGGTCAGACGCCGACCCAGGTCACGCTCGAACACCAGGCCACCACGCAGACTGGCAAGCGGCAGAACCCGATCCACATTATGATCCAGCCCTGAATCCGTACGCTGCAATTGATAATGGGTGGCATAGGCGCCGAGCTCGGCACCGAAGCTGCCGTAGGGCCGCTCGACCCGCCAGCCGAAACGGGGCACATTGTGGAAACGCTGGCCGATGACGCCCTCGCTGCGCAGGAAGTAGTTGAAGTCACTGTAAATCCGGCCATAGAATCCCTTCTCCAGGGGCCAGTATCCCTGCACGAAGGCTTGCGGCAACTGCTGATAGGGGTTGATGCTGGACTGCGCCAGTTCCTGGTAGCCGCGCAGGGCCACGCCAGCCGTCACCTTGTCACCGACATAATCCAGTCGCGCACTGGAGGCCAGATAGGGAAGGTTACCTAAAGGCAAATTGCCGGAAGTTACGCCACCGAAATCCGACAGGTAGTTGGGATAGCTGACATAATGGAGATCCAGCGCGGTGCTGACACCTTTGCCATACTGCTTCTGGTGGCGCAGGTCACCGGCATAGACCGTTTCCCCGGTCAGCTTGTCACCAGGTAGCACATCCAGATGCCCAACCCCACTGGATGTCTCGCCGAGATATCGATACTCGGTCTGCAGTTGCACCCCGCGCTGGCTCAGCAAACGCGGGGTGATGGTCGCATCCTGGTTGGGGGCGATGTTCCAGTAGAAAGGCGCGGAAACGATGGCGCCATTGATGTCGGAACTACCAAAGCTCGGCGCCAGGAAACCCGTGGCCCGATCTGAGGTGGGAAAGCTCAGGATGGGCAGATAGGCGACAGGCAGCGAAAAGAACTCCAGCCGCCCGCTCCGCACCGTGATCTTTTCCTTCTTCTGATCCAAGAGAATGTTGCGCGCCTGAATGCGCCAGGCCGGATTTGGTCCCGGGCAACTGCTATAGTCGCCCTCGGTAAGGCGGTATTCCCCCGGCCCGAGCTGCTCGGCCTTTTCGGCCTTGCCCTGCGCCTGGCGATCGGCCAGTTGATAACGCGGCGATAGCACGATACCCCGGTCCTGATCCACCCAGACCCGTGCCTCGGGCGCTTCGGTGATCAGGCCAGGTGCCACCAGCTTGACATTTCCGCGCGCCACGATTTGATTGTCATTGCGATCATAATCGACCTGGTCGGCATACAGGGTGCGGCCTTGGTAATGGACCTCGACATTGCCCTGGGCCGACCAGTGCGCGGGATCCGCGCCGCTGATCTGCTCGGCATAGAGCACCACCGATTCATCGGCCGCATGGGCCTGGATGGCAAGCGCGCCCAGCAGGGCAGCAAAAAGGCGGGAAGGCAGAGACATGTCCAATACTGGCATCCATTTGAAGTCGCGTTAAAATCGCACAATCAACCAGAACACGCAAACCCGACATGCGGGCAAGGAGAAGAGATTGGCTGCTGCTCGATTCAAGGCCGATGACGCCACAGGCCGCCCGGCGGCCCTGCGTCACTGGATCGGCTCGCTGGGGCTCGACCCGGCCCAGCTACAGGCCATCCCCGGCGACGCCAGCCTGCGGCATTACTGGCGCCTGTTGAACCCGCCGCGCATCGTCATGGATGCGCCACCGGCAGTGGAAGACACCCTGCCCTTCATCCGCATGGCGCACCGCTTGCGCGAGATCGGTCTGCGCGCTCCCGGGATTCTCGCCGCCGACACGGCCCAGGGATTCCTGCTGCTGGAGGATTTCGGCAGCCTGGACCTCAAAGGCGCCATCGATCTCGGCACGGACCCCACCCCCTGGTATCAGACCGCCATCGAGGCCATCGTGCGCATGCAGGCGGGCGGGCGCGCGTATCACGCCAGCCCGCCCCTGCCGCCCTTCGACGCTGCGCGCCTTAAAACCGAGCTCGAGCTCTTCCCGGACTGGTATCTGCAGCGCCATCTCGGGCGCGAATTGAACGCTGGCGAACGCGCCCTGCTCGATGAGGCCTTCGGCAAGCTGATCGACAATGCCCTGGCGCAGCCGCAGGTCTGGGTGCATCGAGATTATCATGCCCGCAACCTGATGTGCCTGGCCGACGGCGAGGTCGGCATTCTGGACTTCCAGGACGCCGTGCTCGGCCCCATCAGTTATGATCTGGTCTCCCTGCTGCAGGATCGCTACTGGGACTGGCCGACGGACTGGCTCAACGCCCGCATCCAGGACTATCTCTCGCTGGCGCGCGCGGCCGGCCTGCCGGTGGGCAGTGACGTGCAGTTCCGGCAATGGCTCGGGCGCATGGGTCTGCAGCGCAACCTCAAGATCGTCGGCATCTTCGCCCGGCTGCGCTATCGCGATGACAAACAGGGCTATATCGAGATGATCCCGCGCTTCTGGCATTACGTGCTTGAAGCCGCACGCCAGGACCCCGAACTCGCCGCATTCAGCGACTGGCTGGCGAGCCTGCCGCAACCGGAGAACATTGCATGCGTGCCATGATCCTTGCCGCCGGGCGCGGGGAGCGCATGCGACCCCTCACCGACCATACCCCCAAGCCCCTGCTGCCGGTCGGCCCCGAGCCCCTGATCGGACACCACCTGCGACGCCTGCGGTCTGCGGGCATCGAGGATGTCGTCATCAATCTCGCGCATCTCGGCGAGCAGCTACCGGCCGCACTCGGCGACGGCAGCCGCTATGGCCTGCGCATCCACTACAGCCCCGAGCCCGAAGGTGCGCTGGAGACCGCCGGCGGCATCCGCCATGCCCTGCATCTGCTGGGCGATGCGCCCTTTCTGCTGGTCAATGGCGACGTGTACACCGATTTTCCCTTTGAAACCCTGCGCCAGCCACTGAAAGGGCTAATGCACCTGGTGCTGATCCCCAACCCCGACCATCACCCCAACGGTGACTTCGCCCTGGATGCCAGCGGCCAGGTCGCACTGGAAGGCGAGCGCCTGACCTATGCCGGCATCGGCGTCTATGACCCCAGGCTGTTTCACGACCTGCCGCCCGGCCGCCGGCCGCTGGCCCCCTTGCTGAAAGTGGCCATTGCCGCTGGAGAGGTCAGTGGCGAATGCTTTACCGGCTGCTGGATCGACGTCGGCACCCCCGAGCGCCTGGCCCGCGCCCAACGACAAGCGGAGCGACTCCATGCCCTTTGATGCACAAGCCGTCAACCAGCTCGTCAACCCGCCCGCCGACTGGCAGGCCGGCATTCACACCCAGTGGCTGCACTTGCAGGATCTCGCCGTCTGGGGGGATCTCAAGAGCAGCCAGATCGGCCTATTGCCAAAGCTGCGCAAGCGCGTGCTGGACCTGGGCGAGAAGCTGCGATCGGTCTGCAATGACCGCGGCTGGATCCCGCACCCGCGCGAGCAGATCAAGAATGCCCTGGGCTCGAGCCTCAACCTGCTGGACTCCCTGAGCAAGCTCGAAGAAAGCGCGACGGCGCTCGAAGGCGGCGCGGATCTCGAAATCTTTCAGAACGCCCTGCGCGCCCTGCGCAAGGCCATCGATCAGACCCTCATCCCCCGCGACAGCCAGCTTGCCGCCCTGCTCGACAGCCAGTATCAAGAGGAGGATGAAAATTGAATGCTGGAGACTATCAGAAGCCGTGTCTGAGCCTGGGTTTTCTGCTGGTGTATGGTCTGCTGCCAGTGACGACAGCCTTGGCGCAGACGGCGCCGAAACCCGCCACCATCGACGCCTGCGCCGCAGTGGAGAACGACGCGGACAGGTTGGCCTGCTATGACGCCGCTGTAGGGCGGCAGGCGCCCGCAGTCGCCGATGCTGACAGACAGGCCGACTTTGCCAGGATCGCCAAGCATGCCCAGTCCGCCAACCCGCCCGCAGGCGAGCCGAAAAGTCAGACGTCCAGCGATCTGTTTGCCACCCAGCCCAAGGACCGCGCCGGCGAAGCCATTGCCAATGCCGGCAAGGGATCGCTGCTCGACAGCCGCTGGGAACTGGCCAAGGACTCGAAACTGGGCACTTTCAGTTTTCGCGCCTACAAGCCGATCTATCTCTTGCCGGTGTTCTGGAGCAGCAACCCAAATACCCGGCCCCAATCTCCCAATCCGGACAATACGGTCTACTCGGCGCTGCCGCTGGACAACCTGGAAGCCAAATTCCAGCTCAGCTTCAAGACCAAGATGCTGGAAAACCTGGTTGGCAGCAATGGCGATCTCTGGCTTGGCTACACCCAGAGTTCGAGATGGCAAGTCTACAATGGGGATCAGTCGCGCCCTTTTCGCGAGACCGATTACGAGCCGGAAGTCCTGCTGGTGTTCCGCAGCCACTACAACCTGCTCGACTGGAACGGACGGATGCTGGGGCTCGGCTTCAATCACCAATCCAACGGCCGCGCCGACCCCCTGTCACGTAGCTGGAACCGCCTGACCTTCAATGTCGGCCTGGATCGTGACGATTGGGCGCTGACCTTGCGCCCCTGGGTGCGAATCACCGACGGTGGCAATACCGATGACAATCCCGGCATCGAAGACTACATGGGGCGCGGTGACATCCTGCTGGTGCATAAGCATGGCGACCATGAATTCTCGCTGCTGGCACGCCACTCACTGCGCGGCGGCGCCCACTCGCATGGTGCATTGCAGCTTGATTGGGCCTTCCCGATCCACAACAAGCTGCGAGGATATGTACAGGTGTTCGATGGCTATGGCGAGAGCCTGATCGATTACAATCACCGTGCCACTTACCTGGGTTTAGGCATTTCCCTGATGGATTGGTACTAGGGAGTCTCTGCTGGAAGCAGAGATCGGGCGCCACTATTCCCAGGCCACCAAGACCAGCCACCGTCTTGCTTGTCCGTCATGCTCCCGGTGCATTGTCTGCAGCTTTTTCACAAGCCAGTGGTGGCGTCACTTCCCCGCTCTGGCGCAAGTTTGCGAGTTCCGTGGCGAGCAGTTCTTCGGGCTGGCGGGATAGGGCTGTGCGCTCGAACAGCAAGATGTTTTTGCGCTCACGCAAGCGCCGCACGCTCCAGCGTTCCTGGCTGCACATCTGCGTGTAGAAGTCGCGCTGCAGCGGGTCTTTCAGGTAGATCAGCTCCAGAAAATGACTCCATGCCAATTGTCTACTCACTGCGTAGACAATGTCCTGGTCGGGATAGACCTCGGCAAAGCGCAGCATGTGGCGCAGGTTTTTGCTGGAGAAGCCACGCCCGTAGTCGGCTTCCAGTTGCCTGGCCAGCGTGGAGACGATCAGCTCGCCGTATTCCCCCGTTCGCCTTGCAGCACTTCGTTGCGGATGCGCTGGCCGACCTGCCAGTACAGCAGGGTCAGGGCGCTGTTGACGGTGGTGGCAAGGGCGGCGCGGCTGGCTTCGATCAGTTGCCGGATATCGCCCAGCAGGCTGGTTGAGTCTGGCACATTAGATCTCCGGGTCGGCCGCCTGGGTCCGGAACCATTTCCAGCCCTGCCCGACATATTCGTGCACGGCCTCGCTGCTGACACCCAGATAGAGTGCCCGCGGCAACCAGCGCGCCCAGGTCTGGCGCGTGCCCCGATCCAGCCGATAGTCCGTGGGAACCGGCACGACCTGGAATTCCACATGCTGGAACCACTCCATGGCGCGCGGCATGTGCAGTGCCGAGGTGACGAGATAGATCCGGCGGATGTCTTGCCGGCGCAGCAGAGCCAAGCTGAAGCTGGCATTCTGGGCGGTATTGAAGGACTTGTCCTCGATCCAGATCGGATTGTCGATCTGAAAGTCTTCCCGCAATGCCTGGGCCATCAGGACCGCTTCGGCGGGATCGCCCCAGCGCGGCCGCCCACCGGTCACCACCACCGGCAGCCGGGTCTCGCGCGCCAGCATCGCCGCAGCACGCACCCGGGCATAGGTACGCGCGCTGAGCACGGTTTTGCCGGCATCGGGCGCATTGCCCACCGTGCCCCCGGCGAGCACCACGATGGCCTGCGGCGGCGGGCCGCTCAGCTTCTGGGCTCGCAGAGGGGGATATTTATCTTCCAGGGGATAGACCAGGGCACGCGCCACCGGCCCGATGGACAGTGCATAGAGCCCGAGTATGACCAGCAGCACCATGAAAGCCGCGGAATAGCGCAAGCCGAGCAGGGCCAGGGCAATGGCCGCGCCACCCAGCACCAGCAGGATGCCTGGTGGCTGGAGAAAGGCGGCTGCCGTGGTCAGCAGGGCGGCATAGCTCATCGCGCTTGAATCCCCTTCATTGATAAGAAAGCGAAGCGAAGATGCGCCAGCCGTTCCGGGCGAGCGGCACCCTCCGGAGTGGTTTCAGCAACCAGGCACTTTTATCCGTGTTGTCTGGCCTGGGCCTCGGCGTGATAGGAAGAACGCACCAGCGGGCCGCTGGCCACATTCTGAAAGCCCATGGCCTCACCTTCTGCCTTGAGTATAGCGAACTCCTCGGGCGTCACGTAGCGGGCGACCGGCAGGTGATGCCCGGAGGGAGCGAGGTACTGCCCTAGCGTCAGCAGGTCACAGCCATGTGCCCGCAGGTCGCGCATGACGGCCCGGATCTCATCCAGCGTTTCGCCAATACCGAGCATCAGGCCGGACTTGGTCGGCACATTGGGACAACGCGCCTTGAAGGCCGCCAGCAGCTTGAGGCTATGAGCATAGTCCGCACCGGGGCGCGCCAGCTTGTAGAGGCGCGGCACGGTTTCGAGATTGTGATTGAAGACATCGGGCGGCGACTGCACGAGGATGTCCAGCGCCTTGTCCATGCGCCCGCGAAAGTCCGGCACCAGGATCTCGATGCCGGTACCAGGGTTGCGCTGGCGTACCGCCTCGATTACCGCCCGAAAGTGGCCTGCCCCACCATCGCGCAGGTCATCGCGATCCACCGAGGTGATGACGGCGAAACGCAGGCCCATCTTGGCAAGGGTTTCGGCAAGGTGGACCGGTTCATCGGCGTCCGGGGCCTGCGGGCGGCCGTGGGCGACGTCGCAGAATGGGCAGCGGCGGGTGCAGATGTCGCCGAGGATCATGAAGGTGGCAGTCCCGGAACCAAAGCACTCGCCGATATTGGGGCAGGAGGCCTCTTCGCAGACCGTGTGCAGTCCGGCCTCGCGCAGCACGGCCTTGAGCCGCCCGACTTCCGGGTCATTGGTGGAGCGCACGCGCAGCCACTGCGGCTTGGGCAGCCGGGTAGTGACGGGCACGATGGGGATGGGATTGCGCGCTGTCTTGGCCGCGCCGCGCCCGGCCTTGCCGTCGGGGCGCTCTACTGTCTTGTCGTTCATATCAACTCTTTGCGCCGAAAAAGCCGGCTGGATCGGTGAGTGCCTGCCCAAGCGGGATACCCGGCAGCCCTGCCCCGAGTTGCGCCAGAAACCGCGCCGGAATTTCCTGTGGATCGAGATCCGGCAGCAGATCGGCCAATTGAGTCACCGGCAGGTTCTGGTAGCCGCAGGGATTGATGCCGGCGAAGGGGGAAAGGTCCATGGCCGTGTTCAGGGCGAGGCCATGATAGCTGCATCCCCTGCGGATGCGAAGCCCGAGGGATGCGAGCTTGGCGCCTTGTACATAGACGCCAGGCGCGCCCTCGTGCCGCCCGGCCGCCACCCCGGATGCGGCCAGCAGATCGATCACCGCCTGCTCCATCCTGTCCACCAGCTCGCGCACGCCGATCTGGCGCCGGCGCAGATCCAGCAGCAGATAGAACACCCACTGGCCGGGGCCGTGATAGGTCACCTGGCCGCCGCGATCACTGTTGCAAACGGGAATACCGCCCGGATTCAAGATGTGCTCCGCCTTGCCGTTGAGACCCAGGGTATAGACCGGCGCGTGTTGCAGCACCCAGATCTCATCGCTGCTGTCCGACATGCGGGCACTGGTGAAGGCCTGCATGGCTGCCTGCACGGTGGCATAGTCCTGCAGACCGGGGAACAGGCGCACCTGCATGGCTGGCCCCGGTTCCCCGGGGCAAGTCGTCATGACCTCGGCAGGCAGGACCTCAGAGCGCAATGATGACCTTTTCGTCGGCGCTCAGATCCTTATAGATCGCATCGAGCTGTTCCCGGCTCTGGGCCATGAAGCTGCAGGTCACCGACAGGTAGTTGCCATCCCGGCTTTCACGGCACTGGAAGGCATCCTCGGGCAGCCCCTGGGCGTGACGCGCGATGATCCCCTGGATATGGTCCAGCAAGTGCGGCTCATTCTTGCCCATGGCCTTGATGTGAAAGGTATCGGGAAATTTGAGCAGGCTCTCGCCATCGGGTCCCACGGGTGTTCCCTGTGACTGTCTGGAATCCTCACTCATTGCTTCTCTCCTGTGCGTAGCGCCGCCAGCCGTGCCTGATACCAGTCATGGAACTGCGCGAACACCGGGCCGGGCCGGCCGCTGGCGATGGATTGCTCATCCACCCTGGTGACCGGCACGATGGCACGCGTGGAACTGGTGATCCACACCTCATCCGCTGACAGCAACCGTTCCAGCGGAATATCCCTTTCCTGCGCCGGAAAGCCGTGCTCGGCCGCCAGCTCCAGCACCAGATCGCGGGTGATACCGGGCAACAGGAAGGGCCCCTTGGGTGGCGTCGTCAGGACACCATCGAGCACGGCAAAGACATTGCTCGCGGCTCCCTCCAATACCAGACCCTGACGGATCAGCAAGGTTTCAAAGGCACCCCGGTCCTTGGCCAGTTGCTTCATGAGTACGGCCGGCAACAGCGAGACGGTCTTCAGGTCGCAGCGGTCCCAGCGGATATCGGGATGCGAGATGACCGGCACCCCGGCTTCCCGCAGCGCGGGATCACTCTCGCGAATGGGCGTGCACATGGCAAAGACCGTCGGGCGGGGATGCGCCGGAAAGGCGTGTTCGCGGGGAAAGGCCGGGCCACGGGTGACTTGCAGATATACGCTCTGGTCGCCATTACCGTTACGGCGCAGCAATTCCATCAGCATCTCCTGCCAGGCATGGTGTGGCAGGGGATTGTCCATGCGGATGCCGGACAGGCTGTTGTCCAGCCGTTGCAAGTGCTCCTGCAGCCGCAGCAGGCGCCCAC
This sequence comes from Thermithiobacillus plumbiphilus, assembly GCF_038070005.1. NCBI lineage: Bacteria > Pseudomonadati > Pseudomonadota > Acidithiobacillia > Acidithiobacillales > Thermithiobacillaceae > Thermithiobacillus > Thermithiobacillus plumbiphilus. Next base: position 101,281 of record NZ_JBBPCO010000005.1, read on the forward strand.
CATAGGCCGGAATGACCTCATAGACGCCATCAGCAAACACGAAGCCACGGTCCAGGGGCGAGATGCGCGCCGCGGGCAGCGGCAGGAACTCCCCGTTGAGGTGGACGATCAACTGATCGTCCAGAGCATCATCAAAGAAGTTCATGCCGGTTCTCCTGAATGGCGCGGCTCAGGGCTTACTGAAAGCGCAGACGAACGGTGTCGATGGTCCGGGCGATCAGGCCGCCTTCACTGACACCATGCATGGCCACGGCCGGAATCCGCGCCAGAACCTTGTCACCGTTGCGGACGATGATGGTACCGAGCTGCTGATGCTTTTTCACCGGGGCAATCACCTGCGGGTTGAGCTGGACGCTGGCGGAGATCTGCCCACGGCCACGCGGAACCAGCACATAGTAGTCATGCGCCGCGCCGATCTTCACCTCGTCACTACTGCCCTTCCAGACCTTGACCTTGGTGACCGGCTGGTTGGCGCTGTAGAGCTTGCGGCTTTCGTAGAAGCGGAAGCCGTAGTTGAGCAGGGACTGGGCCTGCTGGGCGCGCGCCTTGGGGCTATCCGTGCCCAGCACCACCGAGATCAGGCGCATATCGGTACGCTTGGCCGTGGCCACCAGGCAGTATTGGGCCTTGTCCGTGAAGCCGGTCTTCATGCCATCCACGGTAGGGTCCCAGTCGAGCAGCAGGTTACGGTTCGGCTGGGTAATGTTGTTGTAGGTAAAGGACTTCTGCGAGTACCAGCGATAATACTGCGGGAAGTCTCGAATGATCGCCCGCGCCAGGAGGGACAGGTCGTAGGCCGTGGTGTAATGGTTCGGATCCGGCAGGCCGGTCGGATTGGTGAAGTGCGTGTTGCGCATGCCAAGCATGCGGGCATAGGCATTCATCAGGTCGGCAAAGGCCGACTCGCTTCCGGCTATGCGCTCGGCCAGGGCCACGGTGGCATCATTGCCGGATACCACGTTCATGCCCTGGATCAGGTCCACCACCTTCACTGGCTTGTTGGGCTCGATGAACATGCGCGAGCCGCCCGTGCGCCAGGCATGCGTGCTCACGGTGACGTACTCGTCGAGCTTGAGCCGACCTTTCTTGAGCTCGTTGAAGACCACATAGTCGCTCATCAGCTTGGTGAGGCTGGCCGGTTCCATGCGTTCATTGGGCGCGCGGGAAGCAATGATCTGGCCGGAAACGTAGTCCATCAGCAGATAAGAGCGGGCCCCAATGTCGGGGGCTGCAGGAATGGGCAGGACGGGGCTGGGGACTGCCTGGGCAAGCCCGGGTGCCAGAAAGAGCATCAGGATCAGCAGGCGGAACTGGTACAGGACTGCAAACAGGGCATCACGAGAGCGCATAAACGACCTTTTCACCACGCATATTTGTAGGGGATCAACAACTTGTAAATTCAGGAATTTCTCAGCAATGCTTCAAGACGGCTTGGGTGGGGTGCCGTGGGCATATCACCCACCTGCAGAGCAGGCCCGGTATTTTCCTCGATGATTTCGGCATCCGCCATGCCCTGCTCATTGAGCCGGGCCTTCCAGTGGGCCGCTTCGGAAATGGTATCCAGCGGGCCGAGGCGGACTTGGAAGCGCGGATAGAAGCCCCCCTGGGTTTCCTTGGCAGCCACTGGCATGATGCCCGCCTGGCGCAGTTCAGCAGCAAAGTGGTCCGCAGCGGCTTGACTGCCGAATTCGGCAATGCCGACATAGAGCTGGGGGGCCGCGGAACCTTGCAGGGAAGCCATTACCGGCGTCAAGGGCGAGACTGTCGGGGCTTTCTGTGGCAGATCATCCGGCCGGATGCGCGTCAGCTCCACCTTGGCCGTACCCTTGCGGACCATGCCAAGCTTCTTGGCGGCGCCATAGGACAGATCGATCAGCCGGTTGCCGTGATAGGGGCCGCGATCTGTGATCCGCACGATCACGGACAGGCCATTATCCAGATTGGTTACCCGCACCAGCGAGTTCAGGGGCAGGGTCTTGTGCGCCGCAGTCAGGGCATGCATGTTGAATACATCTCCAGAGGCCGTCTTGCGTCCGTGGAAGGCCTTGCCATAGTAGGAGGCGATCCCTTCCGCATAATAGGCCGCTGCTCGGGAAAACTTCTTGAGTTTGGAGGAGGCTGTCTTGGAGACCTTCTCCAGCCGGGTTTCCAGCCCAGGCGAATCCGCCTGGGCCGTTCGTGAATGCGGCAGTCCCAACAGTAGCAGGAGTGTCAGCAACAGCAGCTTACATGGTTCCTTGCGTTCCGGCAGGAAAGTCATCCGGTTCCTCCGCGCTCATCCTGGCGGACTCTCCACAACCGCTTCATCGGGGCTCCGCAACCGCTGCATCATTTCCAGCGCCGCCATGGCATAGAGTGGGCTGCGGTTGTAGCGGGTGATCACGTAGAAGTTGTGAAAAGTCACAAAATATTGCGGGCCGTCCTCGCCTTCGAGCTCCAGCAGGGATACCGGCAGATTCGCCGCAGCGCTGCCATTCAGGTCGGTTTCCGGGTAGATCCCGGCACTGGCCAGATCGTTCAAGGTGTAACGGGGACGGAGGTCATTGGACAGGAATTTACCGGGATCGGCGTCCGCGGTCAAACGCGCGGGCACGGCAACCGGCTCGCCGGCATGCCAGTCGTGCTGGCGAAAATAGTTGGCCACCGACCCTGCGATATCCGGGATGGAGTGCCAGAGGTCGCGTCGGCCGTCTCCATCGGCATCCACGGCATAGTGCTGATAGCTGCTGCTGATGAACTGCGGCATGCCCATGGCACCAGCGTAGGAGCCCTTGGTACGCATGGGGTCCAGACCCTCCTCGCGGCTCAGCACCAGGAAATCGGCGAGTTGGCCGCGGAAGAAGTCCGAGCGCCGCGGAAAGCCGAGAAACAGCGTGGCATTGGCCTGGAACACCGGATAGGTACCCATGTTCCTGCCGTAGAAGGTCTCGATCCCGAGAATACTCAGGATGACCTCTTCCTCCACCTGATACTCCTTGCTGACCTGGGCGAGCACGTTCTGATGCTTGTGCCAGAATTCCCGGCCGGCTTCGATGCGCTTGGGGGTGATGAAGATCTTGCGATAGCGGTACCAGGGCATGCCCTCGGCGGGCTTGGTCATGGTGCTCAGGATCTTCTGATCCGGCGTGAAGCCCTCGAACAGGGGTTCGAGTTCGTCGGCGGCAAAGCCCTGCTTGCTCACCAGATCATTGATGAAGAGCTCGACCGCGGATTGCTGGTTCAGGCTCAGATCCGGCCCGCTGGCGGCGGAGGCAAGCTGCAAGGAGGCGGAACCCTGAGCCGGCGCGGACTTGCCGGTGGCCGTCGGTGCCCCGGGATTGGCTGGAATCTTGGCCAGGACGGTGCCGGATGCGGCGGAACTCGTCTCGGTCGGTGCGCTGGCGCATCCGCCAAGGCTCAGGATCAGGGTCAGGAATGCAAGGGATTTTGAATTCACAGCAAACTCTCTCAGGCGTTGATGCGGCGATGGGCATGGACGGACATCAGGATACCGAAGGTCGCCATCAGGGTGATCATCGAGGTGCCGCCATAACTGATGAACGGCAAGGGTACGCCAACCACCGGCAAAATACCGGATACCATGCCCATGTTGGCGAAAACATAAACGAACAAGGTCAGACTCAGGGCGCCGGACAGAATGCGGGCAAAGGGATCCTTGTTCTCAAAGGCAATGATGAGCCCCCGGCCGATCACCAGTAGGTACAGGGACAGGAGCACGATCTCCCCGGCCAGGCCGAACTCCTCGGCAAACACCGCGAAGATGAAGTCCGTATGGCTTTCCGGGATGAAATCCAGCCGCGCCTGCGTACCCTGGAGCCAACCCTTGCCCATCACCCCACCCGACCCAATGGCTATCATGCTCTGGATGATGTGATAGCCGGACCCCAGGGGATCTGCCTGGGGATCGAGCAGGGTCAGGATACGCTGGCGCTGGTACTCATGCAAAAAATGCCACAGCACCGGGGCACTGGCCAGCAGCAGGGTACCAAGCCCGGCGAACCAGACAAAGGGCACGCCAGCCAGCCAGAGCACGAAGAAACCGGCGGCGGCGATCAGGCTGGCGGTGCCCAGATCCGGCTGTTTCAGCACCAGTACGAAGGGCAGGCCCATCAGCAGCAGTCCAATCAGCACCGACTTGGTATTGCGGGCCGATTCCTGGGAATAGTAACGCGCCAGGAACATTGGCAGGGCCAGCTTCATGATCTCGGAAGGCTGGAAGCTCATGAAACCGAGATCGAGCCAGCGCCGGGCCCCCAGCCGGATCTCCCCGGCCACTGCTACCAGTATTAATAGGACAAGCCCCAGGAAATACAAGTAAGGGGCCCAGGCATAGAGGATGCGTGGTGGCATGCGGGCAATGAGCAGCACCACCGCAAATCCCAGCCCATAGCGCATCAGCTGGCGCAGCACCATGGCGGTATCCTGTCCGGAAGCACTATAGAGCGCGAGCATGCTGACCATCATCAGCATCACCACCAGCAGGATCAATCCAATATCAAGGCTGCGGAAAAAACCTCGGACCTGCATCATTCATCTCCTGCAAGGGGTGCCGGGCCAGTGGATGGCAGGACCACCCTTCGATTGTCTGCCGGCGGCACAGGTTCAGCCGCTGGGTTGCCAGCCGCCTGCGCCGTCAGCGGCATTTTTGGCGCAAGAGACGGCACTGGCGGCGCCAGGTAGGCGTCCACGATGGTACGTGCCACCGGCGCTGCAGCCGTATTGCCATGCGCGCCGTGCTCGATGATGACCGACACCGCGATTCGCGGCTGTTCGACGGGCGCATAGGCAATGAAAAGCGCGTGATCCTTGAGCTCTTCGGCGGTGTGATTGATGGCGCGCCCGCTGGCGTCGCGGCGCAGGCCCGCCACCTGGGCCGAGCCGGTCTTGCCGGCGATCGTGACCGCTCCCCGGTTGATGTTGGTGGCCGTGCCACCCGTCACAACCAGCTCCATGCCCTCGCGCACGACCTGCAGATCACGCTGGGACATATGCTGGACCTGCCCAGGCCGGGCCAGCAGCGATTGCCGCCTGCCACTGGCCTGGTCCTGCAGAAAACGCCCGACCCGGGGCTGCACTGCAACCCCGCCATTTGCCACCATGGCCGTGGCGCGCGCCAGTTGCAGGGGCGTGGTCAGCATATAGCCTTGGCCGATACCGGCGATCACGGTCTCTCCGGGGTACCAGATCTGCTTGAAGCGCTTGCGCTTCCAGTCCGGCGAGGGCAGCAAACCGGATTTCTCGCCCAGCAGATCGATGCCGGTCTTCTGACCAAAACCGAACTGCTGCAGGGAGTCGTGCATGCGCTGGATGCCGAGATTCATGGCCACGGTATAGAAATACACATCGCAGGATTGCGCGATGGCACTGCGCGCGTCTTCATTGCCATGACCGCCATGCTTCCAGCAGTGATACTTGTGACTCTTGCCGGGCAGGCGGAAATAACCGGGACAGTAGATGGGGGTTTCCGGTGTCACCACTCCGGTTTCCAGGCCCGCCATGGCCACGAAGGGCTTGAGCGTCGAGCCTGGCGGGAACATGCCGCGCAGGAAGCGGTTGGTCATCGGATGATAAGGGTCCTTCTGCAGGGCGTTCCACAAGCCGTTGCTGATGCCATCCACGAACCAATTGGGATCGTAGCCCGGCATGCTGGCCAGGGCCAGCAGCTCGCCGGTCTCGGTATCCATGGCGACGGCGGCACCCTGGCGTTCACCAATGGCCGTCTCGGCGGCACGCTGGACATCCAGGTCGATGCTCAGCACCAGGTTCTGCCCCGGTACCGCCGGGACGACATCGAGATCGCGGATCACCCGACCATGGGAGTTGATCTCTACCTGCTTGTAGCCTGCCTGCCCTCGCAACAGGGATTCATAGGCCTTTTCGACGCCATCCTTGCCGATGTAGTCCAGGCCGGCATACTCATCGGGGTTGATGCGCTTGAGATCCTGACCATTGAGGCGGCCGACATAGCCAAGCAGATGGGACGCCAGCATGCCATGGGGATAGATTCTCCGCAGGCGGGCATTGACCGCCACGCCCGGAAACTCATGCCGATGAATGGCGAAGGTGCCGACCTCCTCGTCGCTCAGATCACTGCGCAGCACGACACCTTCGAAGGCACGCTTGCGCTTTACATTGCGCCGGAAGCTCTTGACGTCATCCGCGCTGATCGGCAGCAGGCGCTGCAGGCCCTGCAGGGTGCGATCCAGATCCGGCACGCGCTCGGTCACCAGCTCCAGCGTGTACATGGGCCGGTTTTCCGCCAGGATCCGGCCCTTGCGATCCAGGATCAGGCCACGGGTCGGCGGAATGGGCACCACGGCAATGCGATTCTGGGTCGAGAGCGTGCTGTAATGCTCGTGCTGGACCACCTGCAGATAACTCAGGCGGGTCAGCAACAGCGCCGTCAGGATCAGCAGGCCGATGAAGGCTTGCGTCACACGTACGCTGAAGCGCCGCAGATCCCGTTCATTCTGGAGATTCATCTGGCGAAGGACTTTTCCTCAATCAAGTTTCGCGCGGCGTTTCACGGCGGAGAGGGCCAGAAAGACCAGCGGCCAGAACAGCGCGGTGGTCAGCGGCTGGATGAAATCGGACATCTGCAGGGAAGTCGGAACCCAGGCACTGCGTACAAGCCACACGAATACATGTTCCAGATAGGAGTAGAACAGAATGATCGCCATCTGCTGCCAGGGCGGAAAGATCTGAATCTGCAGGTGCAGACGCAAGGTAAAATAAGCCAACAGGGACTTGGTGAAGGCATGCAGACCGAGCCAGCCACCGCTGAGGGTGTCCTGCAACAGACCGACTACCCAGGCAGTGCCGATTCCCGCCAGGCGCGGCATCATCAGCACCCAGTAGATCAGAATCAGCAAGGTGAAGTCAGGCCGGAACTGCGCCACATCGAGCGGCAACGCCAGATTGTCGGCAATCATTCCCACCAGCAGAGACAAGGGAATCAGCAAGTAGTTCACGATGCCGGGCCCTCGGCGGCACTGCCAGCCTGAGCACCCGGCTGCGGCGCCCAGGCCAGCAACACTTCTTCCAGGCGATCCATCTGCACCCAGGGGCGTACCCTCACTTCCGAGAAAGCCGTGCCCTTCCCCACCCTGATCGAAACCACCTGCCCGATCGGCAGCCCCTTCGGGAAGACTCCGCCCAAACCGGAAGAGAGAATGACGTCCCCTTTCCTCAGGTCCGCATTGTGCGGCAGAAACGGAATGCTCAGATAAACCGGATTGCCATTGCCATTGACGAGCACATTCTTGCGGGTACGCAAGACCTGGGCCGGCAGGCTCTGACCGGCATCGGTCAGCAGGGCCACCTGGCTGCTGAATGGCCCGATGCGCACCACCTGGCCGACGATGCCGCTGGCGGCGATCACGCCCTGGCCAACGAAAACACCGTCGCGACTGCCAAGGTCTACCGTCAGCATGTGCGTCGAGGCATCATGGCTGGCGCCCACCACCCGTGCCATGCGGGTACGACCGGGCATGCGCCGGGCGGCATCCAGCAGGTCCTGCAGCCGGCGATTTTCCTGTTCCAGGGCCCTCAGGCGCACAAGCTTCGGCTTCACCAGTTCCAGCGCCTGCTTCATGCGCTGGTTCTCCTCGTGCAGACTGCGATTGCTGCGCAAACCATCCTGGGCATCCAGCCAGAGCTGTTCCGGTGCCTGCGCAGCGGCCTGGATCGGATAAACCACGGCGAGCAACCAGCCCCGCTTGAAACTCTGGTCGCGCTGATCGAAGAACAGCAACAGCAATGCCAGCGCCAGAAAGAAGATCAGTCTGGCCAGCAGCGGCGCGGGACGAAGCAGGGAAAACTGGGCCATGGGACCTAGGGCCAAATACGCTGAAGGGAGGTGAAACAGACTGGCGGGTCTGCTGGTGGGCGATGGTCTGACCAGTCACCCGCCAGCAGCCCAGGACTCATTCGTCCGTGAACACGTCGCCGAGACGCTCCATTTCTTCCAGCGCCCGCCCGCCACCACGCGCCACGCAGGTCAGCGGGTCTTCCGCGATGACTACCGGCAGACGGGTTTCTTCCTCGATGAGCTTGTCGATATCCCGCAGCAGCGCGCCACCGCCGGTCAGCACCAGACCGCGTTCGGCAATGTCCGCGCCGAGTTCGGGTGGGGCCTGCTCCAGGGCCACCTTGATGGCGTCCAACACCGCCGTGAGCGGATCGGACAGGGCTTCCAGCACCTCGGCGCTGGAAATGCGGAAACTCCTGGGAATGCCTTCGGCCAGATTGCGTCCCCGTACCTCGATCTCGAGCACTTCGGAGCTGGGGTAGGCGCAACCAATGGTCTTCTTGATGTGCTCGGCCGTGGCCTCGCCAATCAGCATGCCGTAATGGCGGCGAATATAGTTGGTGATGGCTTCATCGAGTTTGTCGCCACCTACACGCACGCTCTGGGAATAGACCACGCCGCCCAGGGCGATGACGCCCACCTCGGTGGTGCCGCCACCGATGTCCACCACCATCGAACCGGTGGCCTCGGCAACCGGCAGTCCGGCACCGATGGCTGCGGCCATGGGCTCCTCGATCAAGTGCACCTCGCGCGCGCCGGCACTCTGGGCAGACTCGCGGATCGCCCGCCGCTCCACCTGTGTCGCCCCGAAGGGCACGCAGATGATGATGCGGGGGCTCGGGCGCAGAAAGCGTTGCTGATGCACCTTCTTGATGAAGTACTTCAGCATGGCCTCGGTCACCTGGAAATCGGCAATCACACCATCCCTCATGGGCCGGATGGCCGTGATGTTGGCCGGCGTGCGACCCAGCATCTTTTTGGCATCCTCGCCAACGGCCTGGATGCGCATGCCATTGTTGTTTCCCCGGCCGGTCCGAATGGCCACCACCGAGGGTTCAGAAAGTACGATTCCCTTGCCACGCACGTAGATCAGCGTATTGGCGGTGCCCAGGTCAATGGCGAGATCGCTGGAGAAAAGACCAAGAAAGCGATTAAAGATCATGAGGAGCAGGATTTCCGGAAGGGTGACAAAAATTTGGCATACTCTATCAGCGCTCTGATCCGGGTTCAACACGCGGGAGATCAGGCATCAGCTTATATATGCGGTCTCATCCATAGATAGCTCATAAAGCTGGCCTGTCAAGAAAGCCGCATCGATTGCCGGCAAACGATTTTTCTCAGGCCTCGGCCGGGCCTGCCACCCGCCAGACCGAAGTGGGTGGCCAACTCCCGCCCCTGGACATCGTGCGCTTGGCACGGATGATAGTTCAGTAAACTTTCTCAAGCCCTGCGCCGGGCAGCTGGTCAGCAGCTCCCGCAAGAGGAGGTGGCATGTACCGGCGTCGCTGGTATCTGGGTTTCGGAATTGCGGCATCGCTCCTGCTGCTGGGCGTCCTCCTGCATCAGCCGCTGGAGCGCGGTTATCAGACCCTGCTGGTGCTGTCCGATATCGCGGCAGGCCCGTCATCCTCACCGTTCAAACTACGCACGCCCTCGCCGACACGCCAGACGCTTGTCTTTCAGGTCAACGGCCGAACCCGTACCGGCGATCTTTATCTGCCCGCGCAGGGCCGCCCGCGCGCGGGCATGGTGCTGTTACCCGGCATCGTGCCGCAGGGCGGGCGCGAACCGCGCCTGGTGGCCTTTGCCGGCGCCCTGGCCCGCGCGGGCTTTGCCGTGCTGGTACCGGATTTCCCCGCCTTCCGGCAGCTTATGGTCCGGCCGGGGGATGCGCGCATTGCCGCCGATGCCTTCCACTATCTGGCCAGACAGCCGAATCTCGCCCCGGCCGGGCGGGCTGGCATGGGCGCCTTCAGTTACGCCGTTGGCGTTGCGGTCCTGGCATCCCTGCAGGCCGATGTCCGGACACAGGTGCGCTTTATCCTGGGCGTCGGCGGTTATCACGATATCGGGGCAGTCGTGCGCTTCTTCACCACCGGTTACTTTCAACACCAAGGTCAGTGGTTTCATCTGCGGCCAGACCCTTATGGACAGTGGGTGTTCGTCAACAGCAGCCTGCCCTATCTGCACAGTCCGGTGGACAAACAGATCCTGCAGTCGATGGTGCGGCTCAGGCTCCAGAACCCGCGCGCCGATCTCGCGCCACTCGCCACCCAGCTCGGGCCCGAGGGCCGGGCCCTGTATGCCCTGCTGAGCAACCGTGATCCGAATCAGACCACGGCCCTGCTGCGTGCCCTGCCCATCCCGCTGCAGGCGGCCCTTTCCGGCATGAGCCTGGTCGACAAGCCGCTTCAGGACCTGCGCGCCCGCCTGATTCTGGTGCATGGCATGGACGACAATCTGGTGCCCTACCCGGAAAGCATCGCACTGACCCGAGCGGTCCCGCCCGGTCAGGCCCGGCTCTACCTGATTCACCGCGTCCTCATCCACGTCGAGTTCGACCAGGCGCCCTGGACGAGCTGGCGCTTCTGGCGCGAGGACCTTCCCGACTACTGGCGGCTCTTCCGGGCGGTCCATGCGCTCCTGGGCGAGCAAGCGCCGGCCTAGCGGTGGTAGGCCGGCGACAGTTCGTGCACGGCAGCGATGAAGGCCGCCGCGCGCTCGGGGTTCACATGTTGATGGATTCCGTGTCCGAGATTGAAGATATGCCCGGTACCCGGTCCGTAGCTTGCCAGGATGCTGTCCACCTCGGCGCGAATGCGCGCAGGATCGGCATAGAGCACCGCGGGATCCATGTTGCCCTGCAGCGCTACCCGGCTTCCGACCCGCTGACGCGCCGTGCCGATGTCCAGAGTCCAGTCCACCCCCAGCACGTCCGCCCCGGTTTCCGCCATCAGCTCCAGCCACTGCCCGCCGCCCTTGGTGAAAAGAATCACCGGCACGCGCCGGCCCTCATGCTCACGGGTCAGGCCCTGAAAGATCTGGGCCATGTAGTTCAGGGAAAAATTGCGGTAGTCGCGCGGCGTGAGCACCCCGCCCCAGGTGTCAAAGATCATCAGCGCCTGGGCCCCGGCCGCGACCTGGGCATTGAGATACTGGGTCACGCTGCGGGCCAGGATGTCCAGGAGCCTGGCCAGGGTCTCCGGCGCATCGTAGAGCATGCCCTTGATGCGTGCAAACTCCTTGCTGCCGCTGCCCTCGACCATGTAAGTCGCAAGCGTCCAGGGGCTGCCGGCAAAGCCGATCAAGGGTACCCGGCCCGCGAGCGCACGGCGAATAGAACGCACCGCATCCATGACGTATTTCAGCTCGCCCTCGGGGTCCGGCACAAAGAGCCTGTCCACATCGGCCGCAGTACGAACCGGATTATCGAACACCGGCCCTTCGCCCTCAGCAAAACGCAGGCCAAGATTCATGGCGCCGGGCACGGTGAGGATGTCGGAAAAGAGGATGGCGGCATCCAGGGGGAAACGCTCCAGAGGCTGGAGCGTCACCTCGGTGGCAAGTTCTGCGTTCATGCACAGCTCCAGAAAGGAACCGGCCCTGGCGCGGGTGGCGCGATACTCGGGCAGATAGCGCCCGGCCTGGCGCATCATCCAGACCGGGGTATACGGCGTGGGCTGGCGCAGGCAGGCGCGCAGGAAGGTGTCGTTTTGCAAGGTATTCATAGGGATTCCGACTGAAGGCTTTGCCGGATTATCGCCGGCTTTCCCCGCAGACACAACGTTCGCCACGGCGCAAGCCACAGGACATGAAAAAGGCCGGTTGCCCGGCCTTTTCAAATACGCCTTCAGACTTCTAGGTATTCCAGAATACCCTCGGCCGCCCGGCGGCCCTCATCGACGGCTGTCACCACCAGGTCCGAGCCCCGGTGCATGTCGCCACCGGCGAAGATGCGCGCATTGCTGGTCTGGAACTGCTCGTTGGTCTTCACCCGGCCGCGCTCGTCGAGTTCGATGCCGAAATCGGCAAACCAGGGTGCCGGTGAGGGATCAAAACCAAAGGCGATGATCACCGCATCGGCAGGGATGATTTCCTCTGAGCCCGGCACCACCTCGGGCCGGCAACGACCGCGCGCATCCGGCTCGCCCAGACGGGTCTCCACCATTCTGACGCCCTCCACCCGGTCCGTACCAACGATCTCGACCGGCTGGCGATTGAACAGGAACTGCACGCCTTCCTCGCGGGCATTGGACACCTCGCGCCGGGAACCGGGCATGTTGACCTCGTCGCGGCGGTAGGCACAGATCACGCTTTCGGCGCCCTGGCGGATGCTGGTGCGGGTGCAGTCCATGGCGGTATCCCCACCGCCGAGCACCACCACGCGCTTGCCGGCCATGCTGACAAAGGGCGTGTTTTCCTGGCTCAGATCCAGGTTGTGGCGCACGTTGCCAACCAGAAAATCCAGCGCGGCATAGACGCCAGGCAGATTTTCGCCGGGGAAACCACCCTGCTTGTAGGTATAGGTGCCCATGCCCATGAATACGGCATCGTATTCCTTGAGCAGATCCTCCAGCAGGACATCGCGGCCCACTTCCGTATTGAGCACGAACTTCACGCCCATCTCTTCGAGCAGGGCGGCGCGGCGCTGCATGACATCCTTTTCCAGCTTGAACTCGGGGATGCCGAAGGTCAGCAGGCCACCGACGCGCGGGTAGCGGTCATAGACTACGGCCTCGACGCCGTTGCGGTTAAGGATGTCGGCACAGCCCAGACCCGCCGGGCCGGCGCCGATGATGGCCACGCGCTTGCCGCTCGGCTGGATGTCGGGCAGGGTCGGCTGCCAGCCGCGCGCCAGGGCCTCTTCGCTGATGAAGCGCTCCAGCGCGCCAATGGTGACCGCCTGGAAGCCGGTATTCAGGGTACAGGCCCCTTCGCAGAGCCGATCCTGGGGGCAGACGCGCCCGCAGATCTCCGGCAGGGTATTGGTGCGATTGGACAGATCCGCGGCTTCGTGAATCCGATCCTCCACTATCAGTTGCAGCCAGTTGGGGATGTAGTTGTGCACCGGGCACTTCCACTCGCAGTAGGGATTGCCGCAGTTCAGGCAACGATCAGCCTGAAGCTTGGCGGCCTCCATGTCGAACTTGGCGTAGATTTCCGTGAACTCGCGCGCGCGCTCGTCAGCCGGCTTTTTGGCCGGGTCCTGGCGGGGAGTCTGGACAAAGGCAAAGTCACCCATCATTAACCTCGTTTTTGCGGGATCACCTGCAGGCAGGCGCTCCCGAGCAAATATCAGCTGGCTTCTTCCAGCAGCACCTCGAGCCGGGCCGCCTTGGGCGCCACCAGCCAGAAATCCTGCACCACCTCGCCCCAGCGATCCAGCAGATCCTTGGCGTGTGCGCTGCCGGTGGCCACCACGTGGGCTTCTATCTGGCGACGCAGCAGGGTGGCATAGCCTTCCATGGACTCGATATGGACCCTGTGCATCTCCACAAGTTCACGGTTGATGCGGTCGGAAAAGCGATTATTTTCATCGTAGACAAAGGCCAGCCCGCCGGTCATGCCGGCACCGAAATTGACGCCGGTTTCACCCAATACGGTCACGCAGCCGCCGGTCATGTATTCACAACCATGATCGCCCAGGCCCTCCACCACGGCCGTGGCGCCGGAATTGCGCACCGCGAAGCGCTCGCCGGCCATGCCCGCGGCATAGAGCTTGCCGCCGGTGGCGCCATAGAGGCAGGTATTGCCGATGATCACCGATTCCTGGCTCTTGTAGCTCACCCCTTCCGGGGACGCCACGACGATCTGGCCGCCGTTCATGCCCTTGCCGACGTAGTCGTTGGCGTCACCGCTCAGGTGCAGATGCAGGCCCTGGATGCAGAAGGCGCCGAGACTCTGCCCGGCAGTACCGGCCAGATCCAGCACGATGGTGCCTTCAGGCATGCCGGTGTTGCCGTGGCGCCTGGCGATCTCGCCGGCCACCCGCGTGCCGATCGAGCGGTTGGTGTTGTTGACCCGGTAATGCAGGCGGGTCGCCACCTTCTGCTCGATGCCGGGCATGGCGTCTTCCACCATGCTCTCGGCCAGCGCACCCTTGTCGAAGGGCGCATTGCGGTCCAGGGTATGGACATTGCCGTCGGCGTCCGCGCCCATGGTGGCATTGGCCAGCAGGGGCCGGATATCCAGACGCTGCTGCTTCTGCGTCTCGCCGGAGACCGGTTCGAGCATCTGCGTCATGCCAATCAGCTCCTCGAAACGGCGCACCCCAAGGCTCGCCATGATCTCGCGCACTTCCTGGGCAACGAACTGGAAGTAGTTGATGACCATTTCCGGCAGGCCCAGAAAATGATCCTTGCGCAGCTTCTCGTCCTGGGTGGCCACGCCGGTGGCGCAGTTGTTCAGGTGACAGATACGCAGATACTTGCAGCCCAGCGCGATCATCGGTGCCGTGCCGAAACCAAAGCTCTCGGCCCCGAGCATGGCGCCCTTGACCACATCCAGACCGGTCTTGAGACCACCATCAGTCTGCAGGCGCACGCGATGACGCAGATGGTTCCTGCGCAGGGTCACGTGGGTCTCGGCCAAACCAAGCTCCCAGGGCGAGCCGGCGTACTTCACGCTGCTCAAGGGGCTGGCGCCGGTGCCGCCGTCGTAGCCGGCAATGGTGATGCGGTCGGCATAGGCCTTGGCCACACCCGCGGCGATGGTGCCCACGCCGGCCTCCGCCACCAGCTTCACCGAGACATAGGCCTTGGGATTGATCTGCTTGAGATCGAAGATGAGCTGCGCCAGGTCCTCGATCGAGTAGATGTCGTGGTGCGGCGGCGGGCTGATCAGGGCCACGCCGGGCTTGGCGTAACGCAGGCGCGCGATCAGGCCGTTGACCTTGTGGCCGGGCAGCTGGCCGCCTTCGCCGGGCTTGGCGCCCTGGGCGATCTTGATCTGCAGCTCCTCGGCATTGATCAGGTACTCCGGCGTCACGCCGAAGCGGCCCGAGGCGATCTGCTTGATCTTGCTGGTCTTGATGGTGCCGTAGCGCACCGGGTCTTCGCCACCCTCGCCGGAATTGGAGCGTCCGCCGATGGTGTTCATGGCGATGGCCAGGGCCTCATGGGCCTCCGGCGACAGCGCCCCAAGGCTCATGCCCGCGGAATCGAAGCGCTTGGTGATGCTTTCCACCGGCTCGACCTCCTCGATCGGAATCGGTGTGCTCGCCTTGAACTGCAACAAATCGCGCAGGGTCGCCACGCCGCGATTGTTCACCAGATCCGCGAAGCTGCGATAGGCGTTGTAGTCCCCGGTGCGCACCGCGTGCTGCAGCGCCATCACCACGTCCGGGTTGTAGGCGTGGTATTCGCCGCCATAGACGAACCTCAGCAGGCCACCCGCGCTCTGGTCCTTGCGCCGGCTGAAGGCATCGCGCAGCAGCAGGCGCACGTCCGATTCGAGGTCCTCGAAGGAGGCGCCGCGCAGACGCGAGACCGTACCCTTGAAGCAGAGATCGATCACCGCGGCATCCAGGCCGATGGCCTCGAAAAGCTGCGAGCCGCGATAGCTGGCGATGGTGGAGATGCCCATCTTGGACATGATCTTGTAAAGGCCCTTGTTGATCCCCTTGCGGTAGTTCCGCAGGGCCTTGTCCGCCGTCACCGGCTGGCTGAACTTGCGGCTCGCCGCCATCTCGCGAATGATTTCATAGGCAAGATAGGGATAGACCGCGGTCGCGCCATAACCGATCAGACCGGCAAAATGGTGCGGGTCGCGGGCCGATCCGGTCTCGATGATCAGGTTGCAGCGGGTGCGCAAGCCGGTGTCGATCAGCGCATGATGCACCGCGCCGACCGCCATCATCGCCGGGATGTAGAGTCGGTCGCGCGCGATCCCGCGATCCGAGAGCACCAGGATGACCGCGCCATTGCGCACGGCCTCGACGGTATCGTTCACCAGGGCGCGAATGGCGCTTTCCAGCGAGCCATCACTCGCGTAATCGAGCTTGAACTGCTGGGCGCGGAACTCGGGCTCCGGCCGGCTGCTCAGTTCGCGGAACTTGCTGTCCGAGAGCACCGGCGAGTGCACCTCGATGCGGCGGGCATACTCGGCGCGCTCGTCAAAGAGATTGCTTTCGGCGCCAAAGGCAGTGTTCAGCGACATCACGATCGCTTCGCGCAGCGGATCGATGGGCGGATTGGTCACCTGCGCGAACTGCTGGCGGAAATAGTCGGCCAGATGCCGGGACCGTGTGGAAAGCACGGCCATCGGGGTGTCGTCGCCCATGGAGCCGACCGCTTCCTGGCCATCCTCGCCCAGCACGCGCAAAATGGCATCCCGCTCCTCGATGCTGACGCCGAAGGCCTTCTCATAAACCAGGAGATCGGCATCCAGCGAGCTGGCCGGCTCTTCCCGCTCGGGATCGGCGGGCAGGTGGACGACGTACTCGTCGAGCCAGGCGCGATAGGGCTGGGAGCTCTTGAGCTGGGTGTCGATCTGCCCGGAATCCAGCAGTTCGCCGGTCTTGAGATTGACCGCGATCATCTGGCCCGGACCGACGCGGCCCTTCACCAGCACGTCCTGGTGGGTGTAGTTGAACACGCCCACCTCGGACGCGATGTTGATGATCCGGTCCTTGGTGATCACGTAGCGCGCCGGGCGCAGGCCGTTGCGATCGAGCACGCAGGCCGCCAGGTCCCCGGCATTGAACACCAGGCCGGCCGGGCCATCCCAGGGCTCCATGCGCATGCTGTTGTACTCATAGAAGGCGCGCAGCTCGGGGTCGATCTGCGCCATGTTCTGCCAGGCCGAGGGCACCAGCAGACGCACCGCCTTGAAAAAGTCCACGCCGCCCATGATCAGGGTTTCGAGCATGTTGTCGAGACTGAAGGAGTCCGAGCCGCCCTGGATGATGGGACGGATGTCGTCCATGCTCTCGAAGAGCTCGCTGCTGAGATTGGCCTCGCGCGCGCGCGTCCAGGAGCGGTTGGCCTGCAGGGTGTTGAGCTCGCCGTTGTGGGCCAGCACCCGGAAGGGCTGGCACAGCCGCCACTCGGGCCAGGTATTGGTGGAGAAGCGCTGGTGATAGCTGACCAGGGCCGAGGCAAAGCGCTCGTCGCGCAGATCCGGATAGAAGTCCGGCAGGTGCGCGGGCATGACCAGACCCTTGTAGCCGATCACCCGCGAGGAACAGGTCACCGCGAAGAAGTAGTCGTCATCCGCGCACAGCCGCTCGGCGCGTTTCCTGAGCACGAAAAGCCGGCGCTCGAAGGCATCGGCATCCTGAGCGCTGCTGGCGTTGATGAAGGCCTGCCACACGGCCGGCTGACTCTTGAGCGCCTCGGCGCCACAGGCGGACTCGCCATCGGTGGGCACTTCGCGCCAGCCGACGAAATCCAGTCCCAGCGCCTGCGCCTCCTGGGTGATGCCGGCGCGGCAGGTGGCGGCGCGATCGGCATCGCGCGACAGGAAGAACTGGCCCACGCCGAAGCGTTCCGCAAGACGCCAGCCCTGCTCGCCGGCCACGGCACGCATGAAGGCATCCGGCATCTGCGCCAGCAGACCGCAGCCGTCACCGGTCTTGAGGTCGGCAGCCACCGCGCCGCGATGGGTCAGGCAGGCAAGGGCGCCAATGGCGCTGGCCACAATACCGTGATTGGGCTGATTGTCCATCTGGGCGATCAGACCAAAGCCACAGGAATCCTTTTCAAAGTCAGGAGAATATAAAGAGTGATTCAAATCGCTCACGGTGAACGGTCCTCGCCCATGGGCTAAAAATTCAGTGACACCGGCGGAAGCTCAGCCCGCCGTGCAGCAGTCGAACCTCGTATTATACAATCCCCACCATTAGCTATTCAATGTATTTTCATGGACTTGGTCCAGAAGGCCGGCAGCCTCAGGAGGTGGGATCGTCAAACCTGTCCGATATGGTCTTGTCGCGCTGCCGGAGTTCCAGCAGGTCGCGGATTTCGGCCAGCAGCCGATTCTGGCGAATCAGCAATACCGGCAGCAGCAGCCAGAGCACAAACATCAACACGAGAAAAAACGGCAGCAGGATACTGAGCCCTGTGCCAACACCGGAAAAAAAGCCGCTCATCATTAATGGCTCCCTAGGAATCAAACAGGCGCCGGGATTCGGCGATGGCAAAGCGATCGGTCATGCCGGCGATGTAATCCGCCACCACGCGGGCCCGCAGCATGGGATCAGTGTCGGAGCCGAGGGTGCGCAGGCGCTGCTGATGCTTCAGGGGCAACAGCCGCACATCCCCAAAAAATGCCTCAAACAGGGCCCGCACCAGGCGCTTGGCCTTCTCGGTCTGGCGATATACCTCGGGGTGGCGATACAGGGCCCGGCGCAGGAAGGCCTTGAGCATCTGGCTCTCCGACTGCAGGGCCGGCGAATAGGCAATCAGGGGCTCGGGCTGGGCATACACGTTCTCGATGCACTGCGGACTGGCCTCATTGATCCGCTCCAGGCTGGTCTGCACCAGATCCGTGACGGCGTCATTGATGAGCCGGCGAATGGTTTCATAGACGCAGACCCGCTCCTTGGCTGCGGGATAACGGCGCCTTACCTCGGTGAATACCCGCTCGAACAGCGGGATCTCCTGCAACTGCGCCAGGGTGATCAGGCCCGAGCGCAGGCCATCATCAATATCGTGGTTGTTGTAGGCGATCTCGTCGGCAAGGTTCGTGAGCTGGGCCTCCAGGCTGGGCTGCCCCCCTTGCACGAAGCGCCGCCCGACCTCGCCCAGCGTTGCCGCGCGAGCCGGCGAGCAGTGCTTCAGGATCCCCTCGCGCGTCTCGAAACAGAGATTCAGGCCCGGGAAGGCAGCATAGCGTTCCTCCAGCTCATCGACCACCCGCAGCGACTGGAAGTTGTGCTCGAACCCGCCGTAGGGCTGCATGCAGGCATTCAAAGCATCCTGGCCGGCATGGCCAAAGGGCGTGTGCCCGAGATCATGGGCCAGCGCAATGGCCTCGGCGAGGTCCTCGTTGAGCTGCATCTGGCGCGCGATCGAGCGGGCGATCTGGCCGACTTCGATGGAGTGGGTCAGGCGGGTGCGATACAGATCGCCCTCGTGATTGACAAAGACCTGGGTCTTGTATTCCAGGCGGCGAAAGGCCTTGGAGTGGATGACGCGGTCGCGGTCGCGCTGGAACTCGCTACGCCCGGTGGGCGGCTCCTCGGGATAGCGCCGGCCCAGGGTCCGGCCCGGGTCCGCGGCATAGGGCGCTAGCATGGCGAAACGCGCCTAGCCTGCCTGCTTCTCATTCAGCACCCGTTGCATGGTCTCGGCCAGCAGCGGCAGGCGCGCGGCAAAGAGATCAAAGGCGGCATCGGCGTATTCGCGCATCTCGTACTGGGCATCGGGCTTGCGCCGCAGGGCAAAGAAATTCATCAGGCTCCTGAAGTTCACGGTCCAGTAGACATCCGAATAGGCCGCCACCGGCGTGACATTGCGCAGCAGTTCCCGCGCCCGGCCTCGGTACGGGTCACGCCCACCCTCCTTGGGCGGAATCTCGCCCGCGGCGCGGGCTGTGTCGATGCGCTCGCAGGCCTGCTCGTACTGACGCTCGTACCAGTCAAAGAGCTGCGCCATCATGGCTTCGTATTCGGCCACGGCCGCATCGCTCAGCACCTCGAAACCATCCACGCTGCGCGCCTGAGTATCCGGGATGTAAGCCGCGCTGATCGGCTTTCTGTAGCGCATCGAGAACTCGTTCCAGGAACTGACCCGATGCTTGACCCACTGACGCAGCACGAAGATGGGTGCGATGAAGCGGTAACGAAAGTACACGGTCTCAAAGGGCGTGCCGTGATTGTCCTTCAGCAGCAGGTACAAAAGCGCACGGTCCTTGTCGGAGAAATCCGCCAGTGATTGCAGGCGTTTGTTGGTGGAGCTGATGCGGGCGGTGTTGACGATGGTCGCCTCATCGCCCCAGCCATCCTCCAGCTCGATGAAGCCGAAATTGCCGATGCGCCGGGTGCCCGCGGGGTTGAGTTGGCAGCGCAGCGCGATTTCCTCAGCAATTTCGGCCGTGGCCTTGTTGGCTTGAAAGCTCATGCAGTCTCCATGTGACTCTGGATCGCCTCGACCACCGCCGCTTCGGGCACGTCGCTGGTGATCACCGCCTCGCCCAGGGCCGAGAGCAATACAAAGCGCATCCGCCCACCCTGCACTTTCTTGTCCACCCGCATGTACTCCAGATAATTTTCCACCGGCAGGCGGGGGGCCGAGGTAGGCAGGCCGGCGCGCTGGATCACGCCATACAGCAAATTGAGTTCGCTTTCGCGCAGGTAGTCCAGACGCCGCGAGAGATCCGCCGCCATGACCATGCCGATGGCCACCGCCTCGCCATGCAGAAAGGTACCATAGCCGGCCGCCGCCTCGATCGCGTGCCCAAAGGTATGGCCGAAATTGAGGATGGCGCGCAGCCCCCCTTCCCGCTCATCCTTGGCTACCACCCAGGCCTTGTCGGCGCAGGATTGCTCGATCACATGCATCAGCGTCGTGGGATCCAGGGCGAGCAGCGCTTCCATGTTCTCATCGAGATAGTTCAGGAAACCGAGATCGACGATGGCCCCATATTTGATGATCTCGGCGATGCCGGAGCGGAATTCGCGCTTGGGCAGGGTCTTGAGGGTGTCGGTATCGATCAGCACCATCTGTGGCTGATAGAAGGCGCCGATCATGTTCTTGCCGCGCGGATGATTGACGCCGGTCTTGCCGCCCACCGAGGAATCCACCTGGGCCAGCAGGGTGGTCGGGGCCTGGATGAAGGGCACGCCGCGCTGGTAGGACGCCGCGGCAAAGCCGGTGATGTCGCCGATCACGCCCCCACCCAGTGCAATCAACGTGGTCGAGCGATCGCAGTTGTGCGCCAGCAGCTCACCGACGATGCGGTCCACCATCTCCAAGGTCTTGTAGACCTCGCCATCCGGCAGCTCGATGACCACCGCCTCGCGGCTCAGGCTGGCAAGGGTTTCGCGCAGCACGGGCAGATAGAGCGGCCCCACCGTGGTGTTGGTGACGATGGCGACCGGGCCCTTGCCCAGGGCGGGGTCGAGCAGATCGGGACGGCGCAGCAGTCCGCTGCCGATATGAATGGGGTAGGCGCGTGCGCCCAGGTCAAGGTTCAAGGTTCTCATGGCATCTGGATTTTTCAGCCGGTCGCCCCGGAGGCGCGATGCTCATCGCGCCTCCGGGCAGGCGGGCCTGGCTTTTTTCAGGTATTTGAAAATCTGGCCGACCACCTGATCCGCCCGCAGATTGTCGGTTTTCAGGATCAGGTCGGCCAGCTCGCGGTATATGGGGCCCCGTTCGGCCTGCATCGCTTCCAGCCTTGCGCGGGGATCTTCCACCTGCAGCAGGGGCCGGTTGGGGTCCTGGCGCACCCGACGCAACTGTTCATCCACGCTCACGTTCAGGAAAACGATCCTGCCGAGCTCGCGCAGGACCTGGCGGTTTTGCGGTCGCAGCACCACCCCGCCTCCGGTGGCCAGCACCATGGGCCCGGTACCCAGCAGCTCAGTCAGCACCCGGGATTCCCGCTGGCGGAAACCCGCCTCGCCCTCGATCTCGAAGATGGTCGGGATGGAGACGCCGGTACGTTCGACGATGATGCTATCAGAATCCAAAAAAGGCAAATGCAGTCGGGCGGCCAGAAGCCGCCCGACTGTGGACTTGCCGGCCCCCATGGGGCCGATGAGGATGACACCTTGTTTCACAGATTCATCACCACCGGAATTATGGCTCGATATCCAGCAGTATAAACCAAATGCAAACCCAGCCCAGCCCGTTCAAGCAATCGGACATGCCAGCCTCAGCCGGCCCGCAATTTGCCTCGCAATCCAGGCTGGTCTCGACCTGGTCCAGGACCGCCATGACGCGCTCCATCTCGCACCATCCTGGTCCCGGACCGAGCTTATCTTTCGCTCAGTTGCGCTGGACGTTCCACGCCTTCCACGATCTTCGGAGTCAGGAAGATGAGCAGTTCGGTCTGGTTCTTAGTTTTTGCCTTTCCCTTGAAGAGATATCCAAGCACCGGGATCTTGCGCAGTCCCGGAACGCCGGCTTCGCTTTCGTTTTCCTCTTCTTCATAGATGCCGCCGATCACGATGGTTTCGCCATTGTTGACCAGCACGTTGGTATTGACCTTGCGGGTGTCGATCGCCACGCCACCGGGGACGATTTCACCCTTGGAGTCCTTGGTCGCCAGCACTTCCATCTGCACCTTGCCATCGGGTGTGATGTGGGGGGTTACCTCAAGGCTCAGCACGGCCTTCTTGAAGGTGACGGAAGTCGCGCCGCTGCTGGTCGCCGCCTGATAGGGGATTTCCTTGCCCTGTTCGATCAGGGCTTTTTGCTGATCGCCAGTGATCACGCGCGGGCTGGAGACCACGCGCCCCAGGCCTTCCGACTGGATGGCCGACAACTGCAGGTCAAGGATGCGGGTACCGGCCATGTTGCCGAGACGCACGCCGAGGCTGGCCGGATTGAAGCCAGCGGCACCAATGGCCGGGAAGTTGACCACCGATGATGGCGTCTTCACGCCCTGACCGGAACCCACCTGACCGCCAGCGTAATCACCGGACAGGTCGATGGTGCTGGGGAAATCGTAGCCGGTGGTTTCATTGAAGCTTCCGCCCCACCTGACGCCCAGCGACTGCGCCGCTGTAGTCGAGGCCACGACGATGCGGCTCTCGATCAGCACCTGCTTGACCGGGCGATCAAGACGCGCAACCAGGCGTTTGATGCTGGCGAGATTGCCGGGCGTCTCCTTGACCAGAATGCTGTTGGTGCGCTTGTCCACGGTCACGGCGCCGCGATCTGACAGAAGATTGTTGCCGATGCGGGTTCCGAGCGCCAGGGAACCCAGCAGGCCGGTGCGCGTCACCTCGGTTTCACGGCTCGTGCCATCCAGGCTGGTATTGCTGCGCGTGGTGGTCGTGCTTGGCGTATTGGTGGCGTTGAGCAGGGCCGCGATGTCCTCGGCACGCGCATAGTTGATCTGGATCAGCTCGGTGACGGTGGGCTCGAGCTGGACCTTGGCCTGCTCGGCCTTGAGCCGGGCCTCTTCCTGGGCGGCCAGCTCCTTTTGCGGGGCGACCCAGATGATGTTGCCCTGGCGCTTCATGCCCAGCCCCTTGGATTCGAGGATGATGTCCAGGGCCTGGTCCCAGGGCACGTTCTTCAGGCGCATGGTCAGATTGCCGCTGACGTTGTCGGCCATGATGATGTTGATGCCGGTGAAGTCGGCGATCACCTGCAGGGCATTGCGCACGTCGATGGCCTGGAAATCCATGCTGAAACGCGAGCCGTTGTATGGTTTGCCTGGTTCGGCGGGCGTGGCAGGACCCGTGGCGCGGATCTCGGCCTTGGGCTTGACGTCGACCACGACCCGGTTGCCCACCTGATAGGCGGCATATTCGAAGTTCTTCGGCATGTCAAAGACCAGCCGGGTGTCGCGGCCACGCCGATAGCTGTCGATGGTGCGCACCGGCGTGCCAAAGTCGGTCACGTCCAGTCGCCGCTCCAGCCTACCGGGCAGGCGCGTGCCGGCCAGATCAAGAATCAGGCGATTGCCATCCCGATGCAGGTCGGGCGAGGGCGCGCCGTAGGCGAGTTGCAGTTCCAGCCGCCCCCCTTCCTTGGGCCCGCGCCTGAAAGTCATGTCCTGCACCTCTGGAGTAAGGACTTCGGGCGTTGTAGCGGCAGGTGCGGCACTGGCGACCAGGGCGGGCGCGGACCTGACCGCTTCGGAGAAGGCAATGCGATAGCCGCCGGCGGCAGGTTCAACCATGATGGGCATGGCCCGGTCGAGCCGGATCTCCAGGCGCGCGGTGTTCGAGCCGGCCACCTGGCTCGGGCGGGCTTCCAGCACCGGGCCGCTCCCCGTCAGGGCCTGCACGCCAGGGCCAAAGCGGGTGTTGAGGAAGTCGACCTGGACTCTGCGGCCCTCGTCGAGCACGGTGATGTCATAGTCGGGGCGCTGGGGCGCGATGATCTGCAGCGCCGGTTTGGGGCCTGGCTGCTGGGCCAGTCCTTCGATGAAGGCCAGGGCCTGTGATTGCCCGGCGGTTTCCTGGGCAGGCGCCTCGCTTTTTCCGGGTTCGGCCAGCGTGGCGGTAGGCAGCATGAAGACACCGGCCAGCGTCAGGGCCAGGCGAAGCGGGGACTGGGTGAAGCAGGCATGTTGTCTGGTTGATTTCATTCCTAAACCTCTGGGCTGCCAGGTGGCGCCCTTTTCGTATTTATCCGGTCGGCCAGTCAAGGATTGGTGCTCATCTCGATACGCTGCTGGCGCTTTTCAAAACCGCCGTCCGTAGCCGGCACCAGTTCTATCAGGCGCAATGCGGACTCACCTGGCCGCTGGACGATCTCGACCACGCGCCCATCGTTGCGTCCCAGGTAATTGCCGAGCGTGACCCGGTAAACCTTGCCATCGGGCGTCTTGATCAGGCCCCAGGGCTGGCCTTTCACATCGCGCACGATGCCGACGAGATTGAGACTGCCTAGGTCGAACTCTTCGAGCACCTGACGCACCCGGTTGCTGTTGGGACGCGGCCCCTTGGCGATTTCGAGGGTACGTTCCTTGCGCCGGCTTTCCTCGAAACTGGTGAAGGGATCGCGACGGTTTTCTCCGGTATAGAGAATGATGCTCGGCAGCGGCGCCTCGGGCAACTTTTCGATCGATTTGCCGGACTTGGGCGCCGCGGCCACGAACTGTTTCAGATCGGCCATGTCATCTCCCTGAGCGCAGCCGCCCAGAGACAGGGCCCCGCCGAGCAGGAAGGCAACCGACCAGAACGCCTTGTGATTCATTTCTTCACCTCCTCCGCCTTGGCCTTGGCATTCAGCTCCGCCTCGTCCAGATAGCGGTAGGTCTGCAGGCGGGCCTCCAGGCGCAGCGGCGCCTTGCTCGCAGGCTTGGCGCTTGCACCAGCGGCGGGCTGACCTTCTGCCCGCAGGAGATTGATGTCGTGCAAGGTCACGATGCGGGGCAGGGCGGCGACGGCGGCCGCGAAATTGCCCATGGCGTCATAAGCACCCTGTACGGTGATCTTGACCGGCACTTCGGCGTCATAGTCTCGGATCTGCTCTGGCAGGGGCTGAAAGAGTTGGAAATCCAGGCCCCGGCTGCGCCCGGCGACCGTGACGTCATCGAGCAGCGAAGGGATCTCGGCGCGACTGGGCAACTGGCGCACCATGAGATCGAAACGGCGCTGGATCTCGCCAAGCTGTGCCTGGTATTGCGGGAGATTGGCCGCCAGGCGCTGCTTGTTGCGAAGCTGGGTTTTCAGGGTTTGCTCTTCCTCGCGCAGGGCGTTGAGCTGCTCATTGAGCGGCTGCAGGAAAAAGAAGTAGAACAGCAGCCCCAGAATGGTGACGAATATGCCGGAGATGATCAGCCGGGCCTGCAGGGGCCAGCGGAAGAAGTCCTCGGGCTTGAGTGTGCGCAGCTCATCGAAGGTCATTTTTGAGCCCCTCCGTTCATCGCGACCTGCTGCAGCTTCGATGTCTCCTGCTCGCCAGCGCGCAGGCCGACCAGCATCTTGAACTGCCCGACGGGCAGGCCCGCCAGTTCCGTCTTGGAAATGATCTCCAATCTCGGATTGGCAAACACCGGAGACGCTTCCAGCCGCCGCATCAGCTCCGAGACCTGGCCGTTGGATTCCGCGTAGCCCTCCAGGAGAAAACCCTGGGGATTCTGTTGCAGGTGGGTGAGAAAGATTCCGGAAGGCATCAGCGTGCTGACCTCATTGAAAACGCGCACCATCTGGCTGCGATCCTTCTGCAGTTCCTCGACCACGCGCAGGCGCTCCAGCATGGTCTCGCGCTTTTCCTTGAGCTCGGAAATGGTCTTGATCTTTGCATCGACCAGGGCGACTTCCTGCTTGAGGTAATCCACCCGCGCCTGCTGGTGCTCGATGCGTTCTTCGAAGGCGCCATGAATGCCATAGAACATCAGCCCGACCAGGGCGGCACCAATTGCGGCGCCAATGGCATTGCGCCGCTGGGCCGCCTTGCGCTGCGCCTCGCGATAGGGCAGCAGATTGATCCGGATCATCAGGCAAACCTCCGCATGGCAAGCCCGCAGGCCAGGCCCAGTGATGCACTCTCCGCCCGCAGCAGATTGGCATCCACACCCGGGGCGAGATCCATGCCGGCGAATGGGTCGGCGATGCTGACGCGCAGCGGGCTGCGGTTGCGCAGTGCTTCCAGAAGCCCGGGAGTGAGCGCGCAGCCGCCGAACAGCACGGCCTTGTCGATGTGAATGCTGGGCATGCTGGACTGAAAGAATTCGAGCGAGCGCAGGATGTCCAGGGCGAGATTGTTGACGAAGGGATACAGCACCTCACGTTCGTAGTCCGCGGGCAGGCCACCGCGGCGCTTCATCCGTCCGGCATCGGCATGATCGAGTCCATAGCGGCGCATGATGTCCTCGGTCAGCCGGTCGCCACCAAAGCCATGATCGCGGTTGTATACCGGCTGGCCCTGCTGGAAGACATGGACCTTGGTGGTGCTGGCGCCGATATCGATCAGTGCCACGGTCTGGCCCGGCGCCGGGCTGCCCGGCTGGGTCGCCAGGTATTCATGGACGGCGAGCAGGGCAAAGGGCTCGACATCCACCACTTTGGTATCGAGATTGGCCAGGGCCAGCGCCGCCACGCGGTCCTCGACCGCCTCGCGCTTGCTGGCGACCAGCAGGATCTGGTCGTAACCGGACCGGGTTTCGTCCGGACCAAGCACCGCGAAATCGAAGCTGACCGCGTCCATGCTGAAGGGGATGTACTGGCCGCCTTCGAGCTGGAGCTGAACCTCGAGGTCCTCCTCGCTCATGCCGGCCGGCAGGGTGATGATCTTAATGATGGCATCGGCACTGGACAGCGCCGTGATTGCCAGGCGTGAACGGCTCTGGCTGCGCTTGTGCAGCGTGCTTACAGCCAGGGCAATGGTCTTCATGTCGGGCAGCGCCCCCGTCTTCAGCTCGCTTTGATGCAGCGGCTCGATGCCGAATCGTTCGACACGATAACGATTTTTCTGCCGGCTCAACTCGACGAGCTTGACGGAGGATGAACTGATATCCAGTCCCACAACGGGTGGCGGAGCAAAGGCGAACAAGGTTGGCACCTTCCTGGTCTGTTATTTTTGCTGGGGCCGCAACAAGGGAATTTTTCGGGAATAGGGTTGTCTTAGTTTTCCCCCTGCCAGACGAAAATTAGCCGCGATCCGGCTACTGTCAAGTCAGGCAGTGATTTTTCTGTCATTTCATTTTTCAGGCCGAGCCTTTCGCGAATGGCCGAGCTGGTCTATTCTCTTCACGGCGGCCACACCCTGAGTGGTCATTTCCCCTGCCTGTCAGATCGTAAGAGTTATGCGGCCAGTCCTTCGCTTCTTTCTTTGGATTTTCCTGCTTTTCACCCTGCTGCTCGCTGTTGCCGGCATAGCCGGATACATGACCTATCAGCGCCTGCAGAGCGAATTGCCGGACATCGATCCGGTCCTCAACTACCATCCGCGCTTGCCCCTGCGCATCTATGCCGCCGATGGCGATCTGTTGGAAGAAATCGGCCCCGAGCGTCGGGCGCCGCTGGGCATCGAACAGATTCCTGAGCGGGTGCAGCAGGCCTTCCTGGCTGCCGAGGATGCGCATTTCTACGAGCATTCCGGGGTGGACCTGCGCGGCATCGCCCGCGCCACCTGGGCGAACTTCCGGGCGGGCAACGTGGTTCAGGGCGCGAGCACCATCACCCAGCAGGTGGCCCGCAATTTCTTCCTGACCCGCGATCAGACCTATGAGCGCAAGATCAAGGAAGCACTACTGGCGCTGAAAATCGAACAGCATCTGAGCAAGCGCCAGATCCTGGCCCTGTATCTCAACCAGATCTATCTCGGCAATGGCGCCTATGGGGTACAGGCCGCCGCCAGGCGTTATTTCAACAAGGATGTCAGCGAACTGAACCTGGCCCAGACCGCCCTGCTGGCCGGCATGCCCAAGGCGCCATCCGCCTTCAATCCGCTGATCAATCCCAAGCGCGCCCTGCAGCGCCGCGATTACGTACTCCGGCGCATGAGCGCGCTCGGCTTCGTGACGCCTGCCGAGGCCGAAGCAGCCAGCCAGCAGCCGCTGGATGCCGGGCGCTTTAGCCCCGGGCGCAATGTCGCGCCCTATGTCACCGAGGAAGTCCGGCAGTGGCTGGTCAACCAGCTGGGTGAGGATGCCGCCTACAACTCGGGTATTCAGATCTACACCAGCATCGACATCAATGACCAGGAAAAGGCGCAGGATGCCCTGGTGAGAGGGCTGGAAAGCTATGACCGCCGGCATGGCTATCGCGGCCCGGTGGCACGTCTTTCTTCCGAGGCCGTGAGCGCGGTACTGGCCGGCAAGCGGCCTGCCGAACTGCCGGTGAAGTCCCCGGCGGGGCTGCGCTGGGGACTGGTCACACAAGTCGACGGCCAGGAGGCCACGGTTTTCAGCGAAGGCGGCGAAGCCATCAGGCTGGGCCTGGCGGATGTCGACTGGGCGAGGCGGGTCTACAAGGCCGGACTGGGACCATCTCCCAAGAGCGTGAAGCAGGTGCTGCGTACGGGGGACCTGATCTGGTTGCGTCAGCAGGAGAAAGGCTGGCAACTGGCCCAGATCCCCAGGGTTCAGGGCGGATTCATCGCCATGGAACCCACTGGACGCATCCGCGCCATGGCCGGCGGTTACAGCTTCGAGCTGAAACAGTTCAATCACGTCACCGATGCCTGGCGGCAGCCGGGCTCGGCCTTCAAGCCCTTCATCTATGCCGCGGCCATGGATGGCGATGCCCTGACCGCTGCCGGCGAGCACTATTATTTCACCCCGGCCAGCGTGCTGAATGACGGACCATTCCAGATGGTCGACGGTACCGGGCAGGTCTGGCGGCCAAGCAATTACGGCGGCAAATCCTATGGGCCGACCCGGCTGCGCATGGCCCTGACCCGCTCGCAGAACCTGGTCAGCATCCGCCTGCTGCAGCATATCGGCCTGCCTTATGCGCGCAACTATCTGCAACGCTTTGGATTCCAGCCCCGACAACTGCCCAATGGCCTGTCCCTGGCCCTGGGCTCGGGTTCCGTGACCCTGCTGCAGATGGCCCAGGGCTACGCGGTCTTCGCCACTGGTGGATTCCGGCCCAAACCCTACTTCGTGGAACGGGTGCTGGACGCCCAGGGACGGCCCCTGGCGCTGCCCGACTGTACCCCCTGTGCCGAACCGCGACCCACGGAGACCGTGATTCCGCCCGCCGTGGCCTTTCTGGCCACCAGCATGTTGCAGGACGTGATCCAGCACGGCACCGGTTCTGCCGCGCGCAAGCTGGAACACCCGGACCTGGCTGGCAAGACCGGCACCACCAATGACTCCCATGATGCCTGGTTCATGGGTTACTCACCCAGGCTGGTGGCTGGGGCCTGGGTCGGACATGACCAGCCGCGCGGCCTCGGCCAGCATGAAACCGGCGCCCAGGTGGCCCTGCCCATCTGGATGGATTACATGCGCTACGCCCTGAAAGACCAGCCGGTGCAGGAATATCCGCTGCCCCCGGATGTGGTGACGCGCCAGATCTCACCCAGCGGCGGATATCTGGTGGAGGCAGGTGGCATTCCGGAGTATTTCATCGACAGATACCCCCCACCCGTCATGCCTCGCCCGGTGGCGCCCGTCGCGCCGACCGAGAGCCTGCCGGCGGCGGATGCCGATACCGAGCAGCTTTTCGAGCAACTTTTCTGAGAGCCCGCCATGAACCGAGCCTCCCTGAACGTGCGCCGCCTGCGCCAGATGATTGCCCACGAAGCGGCACGCATCATGGTCGAGGAAGGCGTGAAGGATTTCCGGCTGGCCAAGGACAAGGCCCTGCGTCATCTCGCCCTTGGCCAGCACGACGCCCATCAGATCCTGCCGTCCAATGCCGAGATCAACGACGAGGTGATCGCCCGTCTGCGCCTGTTCCAGGGCGAGCGCCAGCCCGCCATCCTGCGCCGGCTACGAGAAACCGCCCTGGAGGCCATGGATCTGCTGGCCGACTTCGATCCCCGACTGGCAGGTTCGGTGCTGGAAGGGACCGCCACCGAGCACTCGGACATCAACCTGCATCTGGTGGCGGATTCACCGGAAAGCGTGCTCTTCTTTCTGATGGATCACGGCATCGACCACGAGCCATCCAGCGCCATGCTGCGCTTTGGCAACAGTGCCCGCGAAATGCCGGCGGTGCGTTTCGAGCTACAGGACATCCCGGTGGATTGCGTGATCTTCTCCATGGACGAGACCCGCGAGGTACCCTTGTCCAAGGTCGACGGCAAACCGATGCGCCGCGCGCGCAGAAAGCAGCTGGAAGCGCTGCTCGCTGCCCCGGACGACGAACCCGCCTGAGAAACACGCCCCCGGAACCTTCCCGGAGGGCAGCGGTCTATGTTTCTTTTGATACTGCGGTTATACTCCGCCGCAACCGCACCCCTCAGATCAGGACCCGCATGTCACGCAAGCTTCGCAACATCGCCATCATCGCCCACGTGGACCATGGCAAGACCACCCTCGTGGACAAACTCCTTCAACAGTCCGGCACCTTCGCCGCCCATCAGCAGGTGGCCGAGCGGGTGATGGACAGCAACGCCCTGGAAAAAGAGCGCGGCATCACCATCCTCGCCAAGAACACCGCCATCAACTATGAAGGCGTGCACATCAACATCGTCGACACCCCCGGCCACGCCGACTTCGGCGGCGAGGTCGAGCGCGTGCTCGGCATGGTCGATGGCGTGCTGCTGCTGGTCGATGCCTGTGAAGGCCCGATGCCGCAGACCCGCTTCGTGACGCGCAAGGCCCTGGCCCTGGGACTCAAGCCCATCGTGGTGATCAACAAGGTGGACCGGCCCTGCGCCCGGCCCGACTGGGTGGTCAGCGCCACCTTTGATCTCTTCGACAACCTCGGCGCCACCGAGGAGCAGCTCGATTTTCCGGTGGTCTATGCCAGCGCCGTGCAGGGTTATGCCACGCTGGACCTGAGCCAGCCCAGCGACAACATGCGCGCGCTGTTCGAGACCGTGCTCGAGCATGTCGCGCCGCCTGCCGTGGATCCGGACTCGCCGCTGCAGATGCAGATCGCAGCACTCGACTATTCCAGCTATGTCGGGCGCATCGGGATCGGCCGTGTCTACCGGGGCAAGATCTTCCCCGGCCAGGATGTCGTCATCATGAAGGGCGACACCGACAAGCCTTCCAAGGGACGCATCCTGCAGGTGTTCGGCTTCCGCGGCCTGGAGCGCGAGGAGACGCCGGCGGCCTTTGCCGGCGACATCGTCGCCATTACCGGTCTTGAGGATCTGGCCATCGGCGCGACCATCGCCGATGCCGCCCAGCCAGAGGCCCTGCCCTGGAAGCCGGTGGATGAACCCACCCTGACCATGAACTTCCAGGTCAACACCAGCCCCTTCGCCGGCCAGGAAGGCAAGCTGGTCACCAGCCGCCAGGTCAAGGCGCGGCTGGAGAAAGAACTGCTGACCAACGTCGCGCTGCGCGTCGAGGAAACCGACAGCGCCGACGTGTTCCGGGTGTCCGGGCGCGGCGAGCTGCATCTGACCATCCTGCTGGAAAACATGCGCCGCGAAGGCTTCGAACTCGCCGTCTCGCGTCCGCGCGTGATCTTCAAGGAAATCGACGGCGAGAAGCAGGAGCCCTTCGAGCACCTCACCGTGGACATCGAGGAGCAGCACCAGGGCAGCATCATGGAGAAGCTCGGCATGCGTCGTGGCGAAATGCTCGACATGCAGTCCGACGGCAAGGGCCGGGTGCGTATCGAGTACCGTATTCCTGCCCGTGGCCTGATCGGCTTCCAGACCGAGTTCCTGACCGCCACTTCGGGCACCGGCATCATCGCCCACGTGTTTGACGGCTATGACGCCATGAAGGGTCCCATCCCGGCACGCATCAATGGTGTGCTGATCTCAGCGGAACAGGGCGAGGCCGTGGGTTTTGCGCTGTTCAACCTGCAGGAGCGCGGCCGGCTGTTCGTCAGCCCCGGCGAGAAGGTCTATGAGGGCATGGTGATCGGCATCCACACGCGCGACAACGACCTCGTGGTCAACCCGCTCAAGGAAAAGAAGCTCACCAACATGCGTGCCTCGGGTTCGGACGAGAATATCGTCCTCACGCCGCCCATCAAGCTCACGCTGGAATCGGCCATCGAGTTCATTGCCGATGACGAGCTGGTGGAGATCACCCCGCAGTCGATCCGCATCCGCAAGCAGTACCTCAAGGAACATGAGCGCAAGAAGGCCGCGCGCAGCGGCGACTGAGGTTCATCGCACCAGCAAAGCCCGCCCTCCGGCGGGTTTTTTTGTGCCTGAGGGCCATACGCCTGCGCTACAGTACTTGACATCCAAACAGGAACAATTATCATCCGCAGATGCAATGATACTAATTCGCATTCGAATTCACAGGGAGAGAAACATGCGCAACAAAAAACTTATCGCGGCCCTGGCTCTGGCTCTGGGCAGCCCGGCCGCTTTCGCTGCCGACCCGACCGTGGATCAGAAGATCGAGGTGCTGCAGCAGGAAATCGAGGCCCTCAAGGCACAGATCAAGAGCGGCGGCGCCCAGACCGACAGCGGCGACACCGGCATTGCCCAGACCGACAACCTGCCCGCGCCAGCCGGCGTGGCGCCCAGCGACAATCGCCGCCCGCCCATCATCCACAAGGTCAAGGCCTCCGATAGCGGCCGGACCACGATCGGCGGCTACGGCGAGGTACATTACAACAACTACATCAAGGATGAAAAAGACGACGAAGTGGACCTGCACCGCTTCGTGCTGTTTTTCGGCCACAAGTTCAATGACTGGATCAGCCTGAGCTCCGAGCTCGAGGTCGAGCATGCCTTTGTCGAGGGCGATGAGGGCGGTGAGGTGGCCATGGAACAGGCCTACCTGAACTTCCATTTCAGTGACGCCGTGAATCTGCGCACCGGCCTGCAGCTCATCCCCATGGGCTTTCTGAACGAGATCCATGAGCCGCCCACATTCTTTGGCGTGGAGCGCAACGAGATCGAGACCCGTATCATTCCCAGCACCTGGCGCGAACTGGCGGTCAGCCTGACCGGCCAGCCGGTGCCTGGTCTGGAATACCATGTAGGCGTGAGCAACGGCCTGGCGGTTGGCGATGAATTCGATGCGGACAAGCCCCTGAAGAAATTTCGCCAGGGTGGCTCGGAAGCCAGTGCCAATGATCTCGCTTTTTATGGCGCGCTGAACTATCGCGGCCTGCCGGGCCTGACCCTGGGCGGCTCGGTGTTCACCGGCAACATGGGCCAGAATGGAGCAAAGAATCCAGCACTGGAAGGCATTGATGCCCGCGCCACGCTCTGGGACCTGCACGCCCAGGCCAACATCCGGAACTTCCACCTGCGCGCGCTCTATGCCCGCGGCACCATCAGTGATGCCGGTGCTTTGAGTAACGTGGTCAGCAGCGGCTCGGTCCCCGAGGCCTTCTACGGCTGGTATGTCGAGCCGGCCTATACCGTCTGGCAGTCGGGGGACAAGAAGCTGATCCCCTTCGCCCGCTATGAGCGCTTCAACACCCAGGACGAGATGCCCACCGGCATCGCCGCCGATCCCGACAGCGACGAGCAGGTCACGACCCTGGGCATGAACTTCTATCCCACGGCCAACGTGGTATTCAAGGCGGATTACCAGGATTTCGATAAGGTAAGTACCAACGACCGCTGGAATCTCGGCGTCGGTTACATGTTCTAGGCAATTCCGGGCCGTGGCGGCACGGCCCTTATTATTTCAAATCGATAAAGCTACTCCGAATATATGACGAAACGCATCATTCTCAAAAGCCTCATCACCGCCCTGGGGCTCGCGCCGCTGGCCGGCTGCATGAGCGGTGGCGGCCAGGACCAGACGCCGCTTTTCGCGGCCACCGGTCTCACGGGCCAGAGCGTGAGCCTCGCGAGTTTCAGCAATCCCCAGCCCAACATCCCCGCTCAGTGCTATATTGAGACCTCAGGGGGCACCCAGAACGCCTGCCTGTATTGTCATACCGATGGCCTGGCCACTGCCACTCCGCCGATCGGCAACAATCAGGCGCAAAGCGGGCTGCAACTGGCCTATGACTTCGCGCCCGGCATGAACGTGAATCATTGGGAAAACACGCTGTTTCCGGAGAAACTCAGGGCAATCGTGCTGTCGCTGGGCCAGAACCCGGAGGCCTGGGACATGCAGAGCTATATCCGCACTGATAACTGGTCGGAGGCCTATGCCCAGCGTGGCGGTGACCCGAAAGTCTGGAATGCCGGCACCGGCGCCTTCCAGGTCTTTCCGGCGCTCGATCCGGCGGATCTGCCCGCCAAAGCGGATGGCTTCGTGCGTTCGGCCAGCGCCGCGCACGGCCCCTTCAGCGACAGCCAGGGTGCCATCACCGGTTGGCGGGCCATCAACTTCATGCCCTACGGCATCTTCACACCCCAGACCGGCAGCGTCTCGGGCGTCTATATCCGCCTGCCCGAAGCCTTCATGAAGGACGCCAGCGGGAATTACAGCCTCAGCGTGTATCAGCAGAACCTGGATCTGCTGGAGCGCGCGGTACAGAACCGCCTCGAAGCCAGTGACCCGGCGCACTACCTCGGTAGCGCGGCCAGTGTGCCGGTCCAGGCCGGGCTCTATCCGCTGGGCACTGAATTTGCCCATCCGCTGCATTACGTCGATGCGGAAGCCGATGGCAGCAATGCCGCGATCAGCCGTTTTCCCGGCACCCGCGCCAACCGGGTGAAAGAGGTCCGCTACATGACCAAATGGCGCGACTTCGATCCGGCGCAGGCACCCGCCGGCGGCGAGGAGGAAGAGGGAGGCCCGGGCAGCGTGTTCCTGAATGCCGATCAGGGCTGGATCGACAATGGCGCGGGCTGGCTGCTGTCGGCCTATATCGAGGACCGGGGCGGCAGGTTGCGGCCCCAGCGCGGGGAGGAGCTGATGCAGTGCTTTGGCTGCCACAGCGGCCTTGGCCAGGGCGCTGGCTTCAAGTCCGGCGTCGGCGGCACGGTGGACTCGACCTGGGCCTTCCCGCGCAAGTTCGCCGGGGATGCCGGCTGGCAGGAGATGAACTATTTCGGTTACACGCATGCTGCCGGCGCCAGCAACAGCGCGACACCGGGCGCCGCGAGTGTCGGTGATCCGGTCAACCACAACAAAGCACAGGGCGAGTTCGGTTACTTTCTGAGCCGGGTGGTGGGTGCGAGCCTGTATGGCGAGATGCCTGCCGGTATCGAGGCCTACCTGAAGGGCAAGATCACCAAAGCCAATGGCTATAGCGCTGACTGGCCGGTACTGGACAGCAGCGATCAGGCCGACCCGCAGACGATCCTTGCCACCCAGCAATTGCGTCAGCAGTTGATGCGGGAGATGGTCAGCAGGAAGGACTACCTGGAGAATGGCGTCATCGCCGGCGCCCTGCTCTATCCGGCAAAGGATACCGCACTGGCGGCCGCGGGCCGTTACCGGCAGGTGGTTGCGAGTCAGCGCTTCACCCTGGGCAAGGACGTCTTCCCGGCCACGCCCTATACCTTCAAATATCACCGCACGGCGGACACGGCCTTTACGCATGCCAACGGCAGGCCATATGCCCAGGGCGAAGTCATCAGCGACCGGCCCATCGGCGTGCCGACCCTGATCAATGAGATCGAGGGCAGCTTCGTGGTGGATTATCAACCCTACCTGGCCTTTCCCAGCCAGTTTGTGACCCCGTAACACCGGACGGGCCATGCGGCCCGTCTTTCAGTATTTTATATGTTAATGATTATCATTGATAATGATGGAGGTCTCATGAACGCAGTTCTGATCGGCGCGGATATCCTCGGCAACATTCCGGACATGCTCGCAACGTTCAACATTCGCATTCGCGATCACATCAGCGGGCGCAATGCCGCCCATCAGCGCAAGCTGCCCGCCCTGCCCAAGGGCGCGGACATCGTGATATTATTCACCGATTTTCTGGGGCACAACGTCATGCGCCACTATCGCCAGGCCGCCAAGGAAAACGGCACGCCGATCATTGCCTGCCGGCGCTCAGCTACCTGCCTGCGCCAGGCCCTGGCCGAGCGTCTGCCGACCCCGGATGCTGCACGAGAGGAAGACCATCCATGCGCCCGCTGTCCACGTCGCTTGCCCTGATCCTATCGCTACTTGTCACCTGGGCATCTGCCAGCGCAGATGACCGGGTCTATCAGACACCCGAGCAGTTCCTCGGCGAGGCCTTTGGCACGCATGCACCCAAGCAGGCAGTACTCTGGTTGACCCGGCCACTCCAGGCGGATCTCAACACCATCCTGGGCCATCCGCCCTCGCAGTTGCGGCAACGTTACTGGACCGATGGCCAGAAGACCGCCTGGATTCTCGAAGAGATCGGCAAGGAAGAGCCTATCACCGCCGGTTTCGTGGTCGGACCGGATGGTCGCATCCAGATGAGCCGGGTGCTGATCTATCGTGAACCGCGTGGCATGGAGGTCCGTTATCCGGCCTTCCTGAAACAGTTCACTGGTGCTGGCCTGGCGCCCAACCGCTTCCTGGACCGCAATATCGATGGCATCAGTGGCGCGACGCTCTCGGTGCGGGCAATGCAGAAGATGGCGCGTGCCGCACTCTTCATGAACCGCCAAGCCCGCAAGCCATGAAAAACGGGCTGAAATGGATGCGCCTGACCCGCTACTGGCATGCCCGGCTGGGGGTTTTCGCGAGCCTGCTCTTCCTGATCCTGGTGATCACCGGGGTGATGCTCAATCATACCGAAGCCCTCAAGCTCGACCAGCGGCCAGTTGCGGCCTCCTGGCTGATGGGCTGGTACGGCCTTGAGAACCAGACGCCCGAGCAGGGCTATCGACTGGGACAGGGATATCTGGTTTCGCAGTCAGGGCGCTGGTTCATGGATGGACATCTGCTGGGAAAGGACCTGCCGGCCCCGGTCGGGGCGCTGGAGATTGGCGGCATCCGTTATATCGCCAGCCCCGAGCAGCTCGCGCTCTATCAGTCGGATGGCCAGCGGGTGGATCAGCTCGACAGTAGCGCCTTGCCGGCCACACCGCTCACGGCACTGGGCCAGAGCGGCAAGTCCGTGTTGATCCGCAGCCCCAAAGGGGTCTTTGCCAGTACGGATGGCGGTCTGAACTGGCAAGCTTACCAGGGAACGGCCCGATGGAGCCAGCCAGAACCCCTGCCTGCCGGGTTACGCCAGCAGCTTGCCCCGGCATTCGCGCCCCATCTCCCGCTGGAGCGCATCATGCTGGACCTGCACAGTGGGCG
This sequence comes from Thermithiobacillus plumbiphilus, assembly GCF_038070005.1. Classification (NCBI taxonomy): domain Bacteria; kingdom Pseudomonadati; phylum Pseudomonadota; class Acidithiobacillia; order Acidithiobacillales; family Thermithiobacillaceae; genus Thermithiobacillus; species Thermithiobacillus plumbiphilus. Next base: position 138,407 of record NZ_JBBPCO010000005.1, read on the forward strand.
CATCTTCGGTCGCTTCGGCCCCTGGTTGATGGACCTTGCGGCCCTGATCCTGCTGGGCCTATCCCTGAGTGGCGCGTGGATTTTCTGGCAAGGCACGCGCCGGCCGTGAACCAGGCAAGCTGGCAGGAGCGAATCCAGGCCGGGCTGGCGGAGGCGCTGTTGCGACTTTCCACTCCTCTGCCCGATCGCCTGCGCAGCCGGCTCGGTCGCGGGCTCGGGCATCTCGTACGGCTTGCCCTGCCCCGCCCGCGCCGCATCGCCATGCGCAACCTCGAACTCTGCTTTCCCGAACTCAGGTCCGACCAGCGCCGTGCCCTGCTGCGCGAGCACTTCTGCCAGCTCGGCGAGGCCGCGCTGGAACTGGGGCCCCTCTGGCGGGGCCCACGCATACGCTTCGAACAGCTTTTTGCCCAGATCGAGGGGCTCGAACATGTTGAACGCGCCAAGGCGCAGGGCCAGGGACTGATCCTCCTGAGCGCTCATTTTGGCAGCTGGGAGGCGGGCGCGCTCTACATGAGCCTGCTGACGCGCCTGACCGCCCTGTACATGCCCACCCACAACCCGGCCTTTTCCACCCTCATGGTAGCCGGGCGCAGCCGCTTTGGCGCGACGATGACCGAGAAGAAGCGGGGCTTTCGACCCCTGATCGCAGCACTTCGCCGCGGCGAGGCCATTGGCATTCTGGCCGATCAGAACGTCAATGAGCGGGAAGGCGTCTTTGCGCCCTTTTTCGGTATGCCGGCCAGCACCAGCGTGGCCGTGGCGCATCTGGCCAAGCGCTCTGGCGTGCCGGTCATTTACGTGTTCGCCTTTCGCCTGCCCAGGGGTGCGGGCTTTCGTCTGGTATTCAGGCCCCTGCCCGCCGACTATCCCTGCGGCAACGACGAGACCGACGCCACCACCATGAATGCCATGCTGGAAACCGCCATCCGCGAAGCACCGGCCCAGTACTGGTGGGTGCACCGGCGCTTCAAGACCCGCCCGCAGGGGCTACCCGATCCTTACGCCTGATCCGCCGATCCGGCACGCTGAGCTCGTCCCATCCCTAAGGGGAGCGCGCCACGAGACTGGCGCGATCTTCGCTTTCCTGATAGTGCAGTGCCTGCAGTGGCTGAATGAGTTGCGGTAATTCGCCAGGAACGAGCCGGAAGGCAGGATCCTGCGGCCCCCGCCCCTGGCGTTCACCGAGCCAGGTCTCGTAGAACAGCAGCCCGCCGGGGCGCAGGGCTTCGACCAGCGCCGGAAACAGGTTGCGCGCCAGGAAATTGCTGACGACGATGACATCGAAGGACCCTGGCGCGGGCGGCTGCCGCACCACATCGCGGCACTGGGTGTGCAGGCTGAGTCCGGCGGCCTGAGCCCGGGATTCCAGCGCGTTCAGGGCGCTCTCGGCATAGTCCCAGGCCTGCACACGCAGGCCCAGACCAGCCAGCATCAGGGCGTTGCCGCCGCGCCCGCAGGCGAGATCCAGGGCGTCTCCCTCAGACGGCAGCAAGTGCGAGTGATCGCGCAGCACGCTGCAGGCCTGCGGAATGTCACCGGCGCTTTCCGCATAGCAACGCTGCCAGCGTGTACGTCTTTCCTGCTCGTCCAAGGCTTATCTATCGCTCATCGCGGATGCGCGGCAACAATTCGGCCAGATTGCAGGGCCGATGGCGGATGTCGAGCTGCGGCAGGATGATCTTTTCCATGCCGAGCCGACAGGCGCCGGTGGAGCCGGGCAGCAGGAACACGATCGTGCCCTCACAGATCGCGGCTTCGGCGCGGCTTTGTATGGTGCTGGTGCCGATTTCGGCGAAGGAGAGCTGGCGAAAGAGCTCGCCAAATCCCGGGATGGCCTTGCTGACCAGGGGCGCGAGGGCCTCGGGCGTGACATCACGGCCGGTGACGCCGGTGCCGCCGGTACTGACGATGGCGTCGATTACCGGTTCGGCGATCCAGTCGGCGAAGGCCTGACGCAGGGTGGAGAGATCATCCGGCACGATACGCCGGGCAGCAATCCGGTGACCGGCCTCGGCGGCCAGACTCGCCAGGGTATCGCCGGACTTGTCGGTTTCCGGCGTGCGGGTGTCAGATACGGTGAGGATTCCAAGGCTCAGGGGCAGGAAGGGACGGTTGCTATCGATCATGAGCACTTCTCCGGGATTCAGTAGCGCCAGAAGGCGCGGGTGAACAGCACCAGCAGGGTATAGATTTCCAGGCGCCCGAGCAGCATGGTTGCAATCAGGATCCACTTGGCGGGCGCGGATATGCCGCCATAGTTGGTCGCCGGCCCCACGGCGTTGAGGCCCGGCCCCATGTTGTTGATATGGGCGATGGCCGCGCTGAAGGCGCTGTAAAAGTCCATCTCGGCGGCGACCAGGGCCAGGGTGGCGAAACCGAGGGTGGCGACATACAGGAAGAAAAACCCCCAGATCGCCGTGATCACCTGCTCATCCACGCGCCGGCCATTGAATTTTACCAGATCGAGCGCCCCCGGATGAATGAGCTGACGCAGCTCGCGCATGCCCTGCCTCATGAGCAGCAGGGCGCGCACCATCTTGATCCCGCCGCCGGTCGAGCCGGCGCTGGCGGCGAAACTGCTGAGAAACAGCATGAGCACGGGCACGAAGGCCGGCCAGAGATTGAAATCCGTGTTGGAAAAGCCAGTGGTGCTCGCTACCGACACCACATTGAACATCGCATAACGCAGTGCCGTGCGGAAATCTCCATATTCGCCCGTGGACCAGAGATAGAGCGCCGCCAGCAGCCCCGCCCCCAGGATCACTCCGAGGGTTGCCCGGGTCTCCGGATCGCGCCAGTAGGGCCGCCAGCTTCTACCACTCAGCGCAACATAGTGGGTGGCAAAATTGATGCTGGCCAGCAGCATGAACACGATCAGCACGAACTCGATCAGGGGAGAATCGAAGTAGGCGATACTGGCATCATGGGTGGAAAACCCACCGGTGGAAACCGCCGAGAAGGCATGGTTCATGGCATCGAAGGGGGTCATGCCGGCCCACCAGAGGGCCAGGGCGCAGACCAGGGTGAGGCCGACATAGATGAGCCAGAGCCGTTTGGCGGTGCTGGCAATGCGCGGCGTCAGGGCGGCATCCTTCATCGGGCCCGGCGTCTCTGCCTTGAAGATCTGCCGGCCGCCCACCCCCAGGAAGGGCAGAATGGCCACCGCCAGCACGATGATGCCCATGCCGCCGACCCAGTGCAGCAGGTGACGCCAGAAGTTCAGTGCGTGCGGGAGTTCATCGAGCCCGGCAAACACCGTGGAGCCAGTGGTGGTGATGCCGGATACGGCCTCGAACATGGCGTCGGTCACACTGCCGGTCATGCCGCTCAGGATGAAGGGCAGGGCGCTGACCACCGAGAGCATCAGCCAGCCTAGGCCAACGATCAGGAAGCCATCGCGGTTGCGCAGCTCGCGCCGGACCGCGCGTACCGGCAGCCACAGGAGTATCCCGAAAGTCATGCTGACGACATAGGACTGCAAAAAGGCATGCCGCCCACCATCGCCGTAGTACCAGGCCACCGCTTCAGGCAGCAGCATGAACTGCGCGAAAATCAGCAGCAACAGGGCAAGGACGCGCTGGACCTCGGCGATCTGGATCATGAGCTAGAGAAAGGTGAAACCGACCTGGAAAAGCTTCTCCACGTCGCGCATGCGGCGTTTGTCGGTGACGAAGACGATGACGTGATCTTCCGGGTGGATGACCGTGTCGTGATGGGCGATTAGGACTTCTTCGCCGCGCGCCAGTGCGGCAATGTTGACGCCGGCGGGCAGGGAGAGTTCCTCGATGCGCCGCCCGACCACCCGCGAGGTGCCGCGATCACCATGCGCGACGATGTCGAGCACCTCCGCCGCGCCGTACCGCAGGGTGTGGACGGCGGCGATGTCTCCGGCACGCACGTAGGCCAGGATCGAGCCAATGATGGCCCAGTGCGGATTGATGGCGACATCGATGCCAGTGCCAGTCTGCACCAGGTCCACATAGGCGGCGCGGTTGATCAGGGCGAAGCAGTTGCGTACCCCGAGCCGCTTGGCGAGCATGGCCGAGAGGATGTTGTCCTCGTCATCATTGGTGACGGAGATGAAGAGGTCCGTCTCGCGGATGCCCTCCTGGTTGAGCAGGTCCTCGTCGGCGGCGTCGCCCTGCAAGACCAGGGTGCGCTGCAGCTTCTCAGCGGCGTGCAGGGTGCGCCTGGGATTATGGTCGAGCAGCTTGACGGCAAGACCGCGCGTCTCCAGTGCCTGGGCCAGGCGCAGGCCGATGTTGCCGCCGCCAGCGATGATCACCCGCTGGAACGGGGCATCATCCTTGCCGAGTTCGCGCATGACGCAGCGGATATCCTCGGCGCGGGCGACGAAGAATACCTCGTCGCCGGCTTCGATCACCGTATTGCCCTCGGGTCCGATGGCGCGGTTGCGCCGGTAGATGACCGCCACCCGGGTATCGACCTGGGGACTGTGACGGCGCAGATCGCGGATGGCGTGCCCGACCAGCGAGCCACCGTGTACGGCCTTGACGCCGACCAGCCCCACCCGCCCACCGGCGAAGAACTGCACGCGCAGGGCGCCGGGATATTCCACCAGACGCAGAATGTATTCGGTGACCAGGGCCTCGGGGCTGATCAGCACATCCACCGGAAAGGTCTTGGCGTCAAAGAGCTTGGGATGGCTCCAGTATTCAGCGGCACGGATGCGGGCGATCTTGGTCGGCGTATTGAAGAGCACCTTCGCCATCTCGCAGGCGACGATATTGGTCTCATCGTTGCTGGTGACGGCAATCAGGATATCCGCGTCCTGCGTTCCAGCTTCCTTGAGTACCGAGGGATAGGAGGCATAGCCTGTCACGGTCTGGATGTCGAGCCGGTCACGCAGTTGCGCCAGCCGCTCCGGATCAATGTCGACCACGGTGATGTCGTTGCGCTCGGTGGCCAGATGCTCCGCCACGGAGGCACCCACCTGGCCGGCGCCGAGGATGACCACCTTCATGTCAGGGTTTCAGTGTCGGGCCGGTGCTTGCAGATCAATATGGGATCCCCAGGGACTTGAGCTTGCGATAGAGATGCGTGCGCTCCAGCCCGACGGCCTCGGCAGTGCGCGCGATGTTGCCGCTGTTGCGCGCCAGATGGTATTCGATAAAGGCCTTCTCGAACTTGTCCCGCGCAGTCTTGAGCGTGCCGCTGAAGTCCTCGGTTTCCTCGGAACTGATCGCGCCACGGCTGTCCAGACCCAGGGCACGCTCCACCTCCTCGGCACTGACCTCAGGGCCCTCGGCCAGGATCAGCAAGCGCTCGACGAGATTCTGCAGCTCACGCACATTGCCTGGCCAGGGATAATGCCCCATCACCTCCAGGGCGCCGGCACTGAACTGACGAGGGGCCAGCCCGTCGCGGTTGACATAGAAACGCACGAATTCATCCAGCAGCACGGGGATGTCCTGACGCCGCCCGGCCAGAGTCGGTACCCGCAGCGGCACCACATTCAGGCGATAGAAAAGGTCCTCGCGAAAACGTCCGGCCTGCATTTCCGAGCGCAGATCGCGGCTGGTGGCTGCCACCACCCGCACATTGGCCTGCACCGGTGCCACACCGCCGACCCGCAACAGGCGTCCTTCCTGCAGGGCAGAGAGCAGGCGCACCTGGGTTTCAAGATCCATGTCGGCGATTTCGTCTATGAAGAGCGTGCCGCGATTGGCCTGCTCCAGCCGGCCGTTATGTACCTGGCCGCCGGTTTCGCAGCCAAAGAGTTCGACGGCGATGTTGGGCGTGGTGATGGCAGCGGCCTTGAGATCCACGAAGGGGCCGGCAGCGCGGCGGCTACAGCTGTGCAGGTAACGGGCCGCAACTTCCTTGCCGCTGCCGGGCGCGCCACTCAGCAGCACCCAGGAATCACTCAGGGCCACGCGCTCGATCTGCTGGCGCAACTGGTTGATAGCGACGCTGTTGCCGCTGGGGGCGTCCACCGGCCGGGTCTGTCGCCTCAAATCGACATTTTCCTGGCGCAACCGCGCCGCCTCCAGGGCGTGCTCGATGGTCAGCAGGGTCTTTTCCAGCGACAGGGGCTTTTCGATGAAGTCATAGGCCCCGAGCTTGGTTGCCTCCACCGCAGTTTCCACGGTGCCATGCCCGGACATCATCACCACCGGCTGCTCCAGCCCATTCTCGGCCCAGCGCTTGAGCAGAGCCAGACCATCCTCGCCGGGCATCCAGATGTCGAGCAGGACCAGGTCCACCGGCCCACTCCGACGCAGCTGATCGGCCTCGCGACTGTCGGCTGCGGTCAGGATCTGGTATCCCTCGTCCTCCAGGATCTCCCGCAGGGACTCCCGGATGTCCGGTTCATCGTCCACAATCAGGACCCGCGCCCGGGACTCCTGCTGGGGCATGTTCGCCATTGCCGCTTCCATTAGGCCACTCCTCTGTTCAAAACGCGTGCCGGCAGCACGATCAGTACCTGTGCCCCACCCTCGGGGTGATTGCTGGCACTGATCTGTCCCCCGTGCTCATCAACCATCTTCTTCACGATCGCAAGCCCCAGTCCAGTGCCTTTGGGCTTGGTCGTGACATAAGGTTCAAATACCCTTTCAAGAATTTCGGGCGGAAAGCCCGGCCCGGAATCACTGACTGTCAGATGCACGTTGAGCGCGCCCTCGGCGCCGCCGCTGGCACGAGTCCTGATTTCCAGGCGCTGATTGGGGCTGAGCACGTCCAGGGCATTGCGGACCAGGTTGTGCAGCACCTGACGCAGACGTCCGGCATCGGCCTCCACCAGCGGCAGGGTAGGATCAAGATCGGTGACGATCCGCACCCCGCCCTCGCGGGCATTCTGCTCGCGATAAAGCTCCAGCACATCGAGAATCAGGGCATTCAGATCCAGGGGCCGCAGCCGCAGCTGGGGCTGGCGGGCATATTCCGAGAAGGCGTCGACCATCACCTTGAGGCTTTCCACCTGATTGATGATGGTACGGGTGGCGCGGTCCAGCGGCTCGCCGGCCTCGCCAAGCTGGCTCAGGTACTTGCGACGCAGACGCTCGGCCGACAGCTGAATCGGTGTGAGCGGATTCTTGATCTCGTGAGCCAGACGCCGGGCCACCTCGCTCCAGGCCGCCGAGCGCTGTGCCTGCAGCAACGTGGTGATGTCGTCGAACACCAGCACGAAGCCACCCTGGCCGGGATGTTCCTCATCCCGCTCGTTATCCTCGGTCGGCGCGCTCTGGGGCAGGGCCGCGGCACGCAACAGCAGGACCTGCCGGCCACTGCCGCGCTCCACCACCAGTTCCTCCTGGATATAGCGGTCGCGCCGGGCGAAACGGTGCTCCACCCACTCGAAGAGGGCGGCATATTCCGGGTGTCGGCGCTTGAGATAATCCACCGGCTCCCCGAGCTCACGCTCCATGCTCACGCCAAGGAGCTGGGTCACGGCGGCATTGGCGGTGGTCAGATGACCCTGCACATCAAAGGTCATCACGCCACTGGAGAGATGCCCCAGAATGGTTTCAAGGAAGGCGCGCCGGGCCTCGGCCTGCTGACGGGCCTGGGCGGCATTGCGCTGGGCCTGAGCCAGCTGGCGGGTCATGCTGTTGAAGGAGTGCACGAGAATACCCATTTCATCATGCCCACCCACCGGCAGCAGGGGCGCGAACTCGCCCCGCGCCACCGCCCGCGTGCCGGCTGCCAGATGCCCGATCGGGGCAGCCAGTCGCCGCGACAGAAAAAGGCTCATCCATAAGGATGTCAGGATGGTGACCAGCAACACGCTGGTCAGGCTCAGGTTGAAGGCCGCCTTCATCGGGTCGCGGATCAGCTCCAGTTGCTGGTAGCGCTGGTAAGCCAGCTGGATGCTGTCGGCCGCGGCCGTGAGTTCCTGCGGCAGGGGGTTCATGACATAGAGAAAGCGTTGCGGCTGCGCGAAGTTGGCGCGATTGAGCGTGAGCAGGATCTTGATGACCAGCCTGCCATTGGGATCGGGTTCCACCAGGGTATAGGGATAGCGCGCGCGCGCCAGGGTCAGCATCTCCGGGGACACCGGCCGAGGTGCGAGACTCAGGAAATCGCTGCTGCTGGCAAGGATCCGGCCATTCTCATCGAGCAGGGTGGCCTCGGCAAGGTGATACTGGCTGCGCATGCGCATCAATCTCTCGATCGGCATGGCAGCATTGCCCGCCTCCTCCAGGGCCAGCGCGATGTTCTGGGCCGCCTCCAGGGTTGTCGAGCGGTTCTGCTCGATGCTGCTGCGCGCCACGGACATGGCCTGCTCCAGGGCGTCGCGCACCTCGACATTGAACCAGGAGTCCACCCCCTGATTGAGAAACTGCCAGGAGAAGCCGAAGATCACGCCGGCGGGTGTCACCGTGAGCACTGCCACCAGCAGCACCAGACGCATGGCAAGCCGGGTACCGAGAATGCCCGCCCGCCACTGACGCCAGAACACCAGCGCGTTGTAGAAGATCAGCACGCCCAGCAGCAGCACGGCAATGCCGTTGGCGATCAGCAAGGGAATGAAGTAGCCGCCGTAATCCCGACCCTGGCTGGCCAGATAGGTCATGGCGATGGTGCCGGCCAGGGCAAAAAGCAGGACCAGCACGCCCCAGCCACTGGCAAAGCCGCCACCCAGGCGGGCGACCCCCAGGGTGGACAGGCGCCTTACGGCCGTAGAGGAATGCGCTTCCATTCGCTGTCCATGCCCCAGTCGGAAATCAGGGCGCTGAATCGCAGGCCCAGCGGCAGGGCCGAGGTGGAAAGACGAACCCTGACATAGGCCTCGTAGTCTTGGTCAGGACTCAGCAGGACCTCATCGATCACCGGCATGTCCCGCACCTGCTGCAGGGCCGCGAGCGCCTGGGGCCAGCTGGGAAAGATGCGTCGCAGACCGGTACTTGGCTCATCGATGATGTAAAGCCGGGTCAGTGGATGATACTGCACCCGCCGGATCTGGCGCACCAGGGCGATGGTATCGCCCCAGATCAGCGGACGCGGCGCCTCCACCTTCGCTTCGGTCACCAGCGTCACCAACACCCCGCGGTCCAGCAGCTCACGCAGATGGGCCGCCGTTTCCAGGTTGAAGCTGGCGTTAAGATAATAGGCGCCCTCGCGCTTGTTCAGCCGGGCATTCTCGACCTCGAAGTTGGCAGCGAATGCGTTGATGGGCAGCAGCAGGATCAGCAGGAGCCACAAAGGCCCGCCCCAAATGCGAATCACTGCCCCTCCCGTACCAGCAAGGCATAGAAAAAACCGTCCATTCCTTCTGTCCCTGGCAAGATCTGGCCGCTTCCTGGCGTGGAGGCCAGGTGGGCATCTTTGTGTTGTTGGCAAAATGCTTCGATCTGCGCCGCATTTTCCGCCGGCAGCACGCTGCAGGTGGCGTAGAGCAGACGCCCACCCGGCCGCAGCAGAGCCCAGAGGGCATCCAGTAGTGCCTGCTGCAGGACGGCCGTGGCCGCCACATCCTCGGCATGGCGCAGATACTTGATGTCGGGATGGCGGCGGATGACACCCGTGGCGGAGCAGGGCGCATCGAGCAGGATCGCATCGAACAGTTGGCCATCCCACCAGTCATCCGGCTGCGCCGCATCTCCGGCGATGAGCGTCGCTGTCGGCAATTTCAGTCGCTCCAGCGTAGCACGAATGCGCTTCAGGCGCGCGGGCGAAATGTCCACCGCAGTCAGTGCAATGTCCGCACGCTCCAGAAGATGTGCGGTCTTGCCACCGGGTGCCGCGCAGGCGTCCAGCACCCGTTCTCCGGGTTGCGGGTCGAGCAGGATGGCAGCGCGCTGGGCAGCGGCATCCTGCACCGACGCCAAGCCGGCCTGCCAGCCGGGCAGGCTCTCCACCGCCTGTGGGGTATCGAGCTCGATACCGGCGGGGCTGGCCGGATGCGCCCTGGCGGCGATACCGGCCTCGTTCAGCCGGGCCAGGTAGTCATCCCGGCTGATGACGCGCGCATTGACCCGCAGCACGAAAGGCGGGTGGGCATTGTTGGCGTCGAGGATGGCCGGCCAGTGTTGCGGATAGGCTTGCTGCAGCATCTCCACCAGCCAGGCAGGATGGGCCTTGGCGACAGCCGGCTCCATGGCGTCGACCTTGGCGTCGAGCGCCGTTTTCTCGCGCAGGTAGCGCCGCAATACGGCATTGGCAAGGCCGCGCGCCCAGTCCTTGCCAAGCTGGCTGGTGAGCGCCACGTACTCATGTACCGTGACCGCTTCCGGCACGCGCGAGGCGTCCAGTTCGTAGAGCGCCACGATCAGCAGCGCCTTGAGATCCTGCTCCCTGGCCTTGAAGGGCTTTTCCAGAAGCAGGTTCAGGAGGGCTTCCAGGCGCAGGCCCCAGCGCAGGGTGCCGAAGGCCAGCCACTGCGCCTGGGCCTGATCCCGGGGCGCCAGGCCTTCCAGAACCAGCGCGTCATCCAGAGACTTGCCGCTCCAGACCTGTTCCAGCGCCTGGGCGGCCCGCAAGCGGGGTGAACTGGGGCTTTTGACGGCTTTGGGGCGCGAGGCCGGTGGGCGGGCAGGGCTCAGGTCGTCCTCCGTGCCGCTTCAGCTTTGTGGTGCATTGCCAAGCATCTCCCCCGCCTTTGGTTGATAGCCGTTGACGAATGCCCCGATCTCCATCGCATCCTTGCCAGGCAACTGCACCCGCTTGAGTATCAGCGCGCCACCGCCGGTGGCAACCCAGATGCCGTCCGGCTGCACGCGCAGCACGCTGCCCGGGGCACCCAACTCGCCGGTCTCGGGCGCGACAGCGGCCTGCCAGATGCGCAAGGTCTTGCCGCGAAAAGCGGTTTCGGCGACGGGGTAGGGATTGAAGGCCCGCACCTGGCGCTCCAGGTCGGCGGCTGGCAGAAGCCAATCCAGTTGCGCCTCGTCCTTGCTGAGCTTGGGCGCGTAAGTGGCGAGCGCGGCATCCTGGGGCTCGGCGTGCAGTTGCCCGGCCCACAGACCATCCAGGGCTTCGCGCAGGGCTTCGGCCCCGAGCCGCTTGAGCTTGTCATGCAGGCTACCCCCGGTCTCTTCGGGATCGATGTGAATGCGCTTTTTCAGCAGCATCGGCCCGCTGTCGAGCCCCGTCTCCATCTGCATGATGGTCACGCCGGTTTCCCACTCACCATCCTCGATGGCGCGCTGGATGGGCGCGGCACCCCGAAAATGCGGCAACAGGCTGGCATGCACATTGATGGCCCCGAGCCGCGGGATGGCCAGCACAGGGCGCGGCAGGAGCAGGCCATAGGCCACCACCACCATCAGGTCCGGCGCCAGCGCCCGCAACTGCTCCTGGATCTCCGGGTTCTTGAGCGTGTCGGGTTGCAGCACCGGCAGCCCGTGCGCCTGGGCAAGTTGCTTGACCGGGCTTTCGGCCAGGGCGCGGCCCCGCCCCGCCGGACGGTCGGGCTGGGTGAGTACGGCCACGATCTCCTCGGGACCATCGATGAGGGCCTGCAGCGAGGGTACGGCAAAGACCGGCGTACCGGCGAAGATGACGCGTTGTCCGTTACTCATGTTCAGCCCACCTCCTTCTGGCGCTTGCCAAGTTTCTTGCGGATCATGTTTTGTTTCAGGCGCGACAGGTATTCCACGAAGATGCGCCCGTGCAGGTGATCGATCTCATGCTGCAGACAAACCGCCAGCAGGCCATCGGCCTCGATCTCGACTGGCTTGCCCTGCAGGTCCTGGGCGCGTACCTTGATACGCTCGGCGCGCTGCACCTCCTCATAGACGCCAGGCACCGAAAGGCAGCCCTCCTTCATGATTTCCATCCCATGCGTCTCGATGATCTCGGGGTTGACCAGCGACAGCAGTTCGCTACGATTCTCGGAGACGTCCACCACGATCAACTGCTGGTTGGCGGCCACCTGGGGGGCTGCCAGACCGATGCCCGGGGCGTTGTACATGGTCTCGGCCATGTCATCGGCGAGACGCAGGATGCTCTTGTCCACCCGGATGATGGGCGAGCTTGGCCGGGTCAGGCGCGTATCCGGGAATTCCAGTATGTTGAGCAGGGCCATAAGGATCTCTCAAGCAAGTATAGTCAAGGCCCCGTCGGTTTGATGGGCGGGGCGGATTATCTGTCTTAGAGTGTCATAAAATCGCTTTTGCTTCAAAGATCTCGCCCTGCGAATGCCGTTTCAGGAGCTGGCGCATGCTTTCCATCGAAAATCTGCAAAAAACTTATACCGGGCCGCAGGGGCGCAGCGTGCTGCAGGGACTCTCCTTTCAACTTCCCGCCGGCGACTACGCCGCCATCATGGGCGAGAGCGGCACCGGCAAGTCGACTCTCCTGAACCTCATTGCCGGGCTGGATACCGCGGATGGCGGCAGCATCCGCCTCGACGGCACCGATCTCACCCGTCTTTCCGAAGCCGAGCGCACCCGGCTGCGCCGCGCCCGGATGGGATTCATCTTCCAGGCCTTTCACCTGTTGCCGCATCTGACTGTCGGCCAGAACGTGGCCCTGCCGCTGGCACTCAATGGCACGCCCAAACGGCACCGGGAAGGGCGCGCTGCCGCCATGCTCGACGCCGTGGGCCTGGCCGACCGGGCCCGGAGCTATCCGCGCGAGCTCTCCGGCGGGCAGATGCAGCGGGTGGCGGTGGCGCGCGCCCTGGTCCATGAACCGCAACTGCTGCTGGCCGATGAGCCGACCGGCAATCTCGATCAGGACAGCGCCGCGCAGATGCTTGAGCTGTTGCGCCAGCAGGTGCGCGAACGCGGCTGCACCGCCATCCTGGTGACGCATTCACGCCAGGCCGCTGAAAGTGCTGATCGCATCTATCAGCTCGGCGCCACTGGCCTGCAACTGATCGGACAGGCCGCGTGACGGTTTTCAGTGAAGGTCTCGTCTGGCGCGCCACGGTACTCGGTGCCCTGCGTGCCCACTGGGGCCGCGCCCTGTTGAGCATTCTTGGCATTGCACTCGGCGTGGCGCTCGGGGTGGCGGTCACGCTGATCAATAACGCTGCGGTGGGGGAGTTCGGCCAGGCGGTGCGCAGCCTCTCGGGGCAGGCGGATCTGGTGCTGCGAGGCCCGAAAGCGGGCTTTTCCGAGTCGCTCTATCCCTGGCTGGCACGCCAACCAGCAGTAGCCATCGCCAGCCCTGGGATCGAGGTGGACGCCACCCTGGCGAATGCCAACGAAACCCTCAAGATCATTGGCATCGATGCCTTCCGGGCGGCAGGCATGCAGGCGAATCTGCTGCCCGGCGCCCTGCCCGAGGGCCTCGGTCTGCTGGAAGACCATACCGTGCTGCTCTCGCAGGCGGCGGCTTCCCGCCTGCATCTGAAAGCCGGCGACCAACTGATGGTGCAGGTAGGCATGAGCCGCCAGGCGCTCAAGGTGATCGGCATCCTGCCGCTGGAAGGTCCGCGTCAGGCCTTGGGCGTGATGGATATCAGCAACGCACAGTGGCTGTTTCAAAAGCTCGGGCGGCTGGACCGCATCGACATCCGGCTTCAGCCCGGCCAGGATGTTCAGGTGGTGCGGGCGGCACTGAGCCGGCAATTGCCGGCCGGATTGCTGCTCAGCGCCCCCGAAGCGGCCGGGGAGCGCGCCGGAGACCTGTCGCGCGCCTACCGCGTGAACCTCACCGTGCTCTCGCTGGTTGCACTGTTCACCGGTGCCTTTCTGGTGTTTGCGACACTCGCCATGGCAGTGCTCAGAAGGCGAGCCCAGCTGGCGCTGCTGCGGGTATTGGGGCTCACGCCGCGGGAGCTGGTGGTGCTGCTGCTTGGCGAGGGGCTGCTCATCGGTTTGATGGGTGCGCTGCTGGGGCTGGCGCTCGGTGTCGGGCTGGCCGCGGCCGGGCTGGCGCTGCTGGGCGGGGATCTCGGCGGCGGCTACTTCGAGGGCATCGCACCGAGCCTGCAGCTCGAACCCGCCACCCTGATCATCTATTTCACACTCGGGCTCTTCGTCGCCCTGCTCGGCGCGCTGGCGCCTGCCTTGGAGGCGGCGCGCACCGAAGCAGCGCCTGCCCTGAAAGGCGGAGACGTGGAACGGGCGCTTGGGCGGCTGCGCGGCAGCCTGCCGGGTCTTTTTCTGATTGCGCTCGGGCTACTCGCCACCCAGGCGCCGCCGGTGGGCGGTCTGCCGCTGTTTGGCTATATCGCCATCGCGCTTTTATTGGTGGGCGCGGTGCTGTTGATGCCGCGCCTGCTGGCCATGCTCACGCAACTGCTACCCTTGCCGGCCACGGCCTGGCGCCAGGTCGCCATCGCCCAGTTGCGCGGCGCGCCGGGACAGGCGGCGGTGGCGGTAGCGGCAATCGTGGTGAGCTTCAGCCTGATGGTATCGATGGCGATCATGGTCGCCTCCTTTCGTGACAGCGTGGACGCCTGGCTGGGGCAGGTCCTGCCGGCGGATCTTTACATGCGCGCCGCCGAGCAGCAGGGCTCGGCCTTCTTCAGCCCCACCGACCAGCAGCGCATCCGCCAGACGCCCGGTGTGCGCGCGGTGCGCTTCCTGCGGGTGCAGGAGCTGCTGCTCGCGCCAAACCGCCCCGCCGTGGCGCTGATTGCCCGCGATCTCGGCCCCGATCCCACCCGCGATCTGCCGCTGCTGAGTCAAGCCAAAAACCCGGCCCCGCCCGGCATTGCACCGGTCTGGATTTCCGAGGCCATGCAGGATCTCTATGGCTATCAGCCGGGCCAGCGCATCAAGCTGCCCATCAGCGGGCGACAGCAGGCTTTTTATGTTGCAGGCGTCTGGCGCGACTATGCCCGCCAGTGGGGTGCGGTGGTGCTGGATCGCCGGCAATACATCGCGCTCACCGGCGACCGTGACGTGACCGACGCCGCGCTCTGGCTCACCCCGGGCGCCCGTGCCAGCCAGGTCAGCGAGGCCCTGCGCGCGCGCCTGCCCCTGGGCCAGCAAATCGAGATCCGCTCGCCGGGAGAAATCCGCCAGATCAGCCTCGGCATCTTCGACCGCAGCTTCGCCATCACCTACCTGCTGGAAATTGTTGCTGTACTGATCGGCCTGTTTGGCATCAGCAACAGTGTCAGCGCCCAGGTGCTGGCGCGGCGCGGCGAGTTTGGCATGCTGCGCCATCTCGGTATGGGCCGGCGCGAGATCGGCGCCATGCTGGCCCTGGAGGCCACGCTCATGAGCGCCACGGGCATTGCCATCGGCTGGCTGCTCGGCTGGGGCATCAGCCTGATCCTGATCCATGTGGTCAATCGCCAGTCCTTTCACTGGAGCATGGGCCTGCATGTGCCCTGGGGACCGCTCGCGGGCCTGAGCCTGCTGCTCCTGCTCGCCGCTGTCGCCACCGCGCTGTTCAGCGCCCGCCAGGCCATGCGCGGCGACGTGATCCAGGCCGTCCGGGAGGAATGATGCCCTATTTGCTGATGCTGTTACTGCTGCTTCCGCTGCCGGCGCTGGCTTTCGACTATCCGCCGGTGCTGCCGGATCGTGCCCTGCAGTTTCCCAGGGATCTTGGCAGCCATCCGGCCTTTCGCACCGAATGGTGGTACGTCACCGGCCAGGTACAAACACCACAAGGCAAGCCGCTGGGCTTCCAGATCACCTTTTTCCGCACCCGCCCGCCGCTCGATACCCGCAACCCGAGCCGTTTCACCCCGCGCCAGATCCTCTTTGCCCATGCCGCCCTTGCCGACCCGCAGCTCGGCAAGCTGCTGGTGGATGAAAAGGCCGCCCGCGCGGGATTTGGCCTGGCGCAAGCAGAGATTGGGCATACCAAGGTCTGGATCGACGACTGGCGCCTGGAACAGACCGCAACCGGCTATCGCGCCCACATTCCCGCCAAGGGCTTTACGCTCGATCTGCAATTTTCACCGACCCAGGCCAGATTGCTGCAAGGCAAGCAGGGCTACAGCCGCAAGAGCCCCACACCGGGCGACGCCAGCCACTACTACAGCGAGCCGCAGCTCAGCGTCACTGGCACGGTTACCCGTCAAGGCAAAGCCATCCCGGCGCAGGGCCGCGCCTGGCTCGATCACGAGTGGTCCAGCAATTATCTCAATAAAGCCGCCAGTGGCTGGGACTGGCTGGGCCTGAATCTCGATGATGGCGGCGCGCTGATGCTGTTTCGCATGCGCAGGCCCGATGGCCGCGCACTCTGGGCCAGCGGCACCTATCGCGACGCCCAGGGCCGGGTGCGGGTTTTCGCGCCCAATGAGGTGCATTTCAAGCCCCTGGCGTACTGGACCAGCCCGCGCAGCGGCATCCGCTACCCGGTACGCTGGCAGGTCAGCGCCCCCGGATTGAGCCTTGAACTGCGCCCGCTGATGCCGGACCAGGAGCTCGACGCCCGCGCCAGCACTGGCACGCGCTACTGGGAGGGCGCGGTGGAAGCCTGGCGGGACGGACAGCGGGTCGGGCGGGGCTATCTGGAGCTCACCGGTTATGGTAAGCGTTTGCAGATGTAGGACAATGGCTTACAGCTCAGGCGCTTGACAGCCCGTCATCCTGTGCCATGGTTAATGTGCCGATAAAGGCACACTGAAACCGGGAGGGAAAATGAACTGGAACAGGGCAGATGATACCGGCAAACTGATTTTGCGCCTTGCGCTTGGCATCCTGGTCCTGCTGCACGGCATCGCCAAGATCAAGGGCGGCGTGGGACCGATCACCGGCATGCTCAGTGGCATCGGACTGCCGGGTTACCTGGCCTTCGGCGTCTTTCTCGGCGAGGTGCTCGGGCCACTGCTGCTGATTGCTGGCTGGTACGCGCGGATCGGCGCGCTCCTGATTGTCGTCAACATGCTGTTTGCCTTCGCGCTGGCACACCGCGCTGACCTTTTCGTACTTGGTCCCCAGGGCGGCTGGGCACTCGAGCTGCAGGGCATGTATTTATTTACCGCCTTGGCGCTGGTTTTCATGGGTCCCGGGCGGCTGAGCCTCAACAATCGTTAGGAGAGAATCAGCGCCTGGACTACAGCAACTGCTTTTCTGGGAAATTGTGCTATTAATGTCAGCAGGTGGGTGGAAAGCCGCGAAAACAAGCCTTGGCGCCACCCGCAGCCCGCTTGCACCCAGAAAGGACAAACATGCGTCGCCACCTCAAGCCATTGGCCATTGCCGGGCTCGGCCTTGCCCTGCTCGCCCCCCTTGCCTACGCCGCGGCGCCCTATCCCGGTGACCAGTTGAGTCTTCCCAAGGGCTACAAGCATTTACCGGAAAGCTATGTGGTCCGCTCCGGCGACACCCTCTGGGATCTCTCCTCGCGCTTCCTGAAAAACCCCTGGCGCTGGATGCAAATCTGGGAGCGCAACAGCTACATCACCAACCCGGATCTCATCTACCCCGGTGATCTGCTGGTATTCGACCAGAGTCGCGGCATGCTCAAGCTGCGCGTGGTACGTGCCACGCCGCAGGCCCGCAGCCTGCCCCTGGAAGCGATCCCGACCGTCAATCCCTCGCTGATCCTGCCTTATCTCAATCGCCCCGGCATCATCACCGATGAGGCGCTGGCGAAGCAGCCCTATCTGGTGGGAGATCAGAATCAGCGCGTGCTCTTTGGCCAGCATGACACCCTCTATGCCAAGGGCTTTGGCAAAGCTGGCGCGGGTCGCTTCGATATCGTGCGGGCCGGACCGGAGCTGGTGGATCCGGCCACCGGCAAGCCGCTTGGGCGGCGCATGGATCATGTCGGCGTGGCCGATGTCTCAGGAGAAGGCCCCCTGCGCCGGGCGGACATCATCCAGTCCTATAGGGAAATCCTGACCGGTGACCGCCTGCTGGCCCAGCCCGAAACGCCCAACCTGCATTTCCAGTTACAGACGCCATCGAGCATGGTCAATGGCGCGATCCTGGCCGGCGAGGACAGCATCAGCGAGATGGGACAGGGATCGGTGGCGCTGATCAATCTCGGCAGCCAGGCTGGGATGCAGCCAGGGCAGGTGCTGACCGTGAGTCGCGCCGGGCGGACCCTGCCCGATCCGGTCAAGGGTGGCGAGGTCACCCTGCCGGAAATCCCGGTGGGCACGGCGATGGTGTTCCGGACCTTTGACAAGGTCAGCTATGTGCTGTTTCTGGAGAGCAGCCAGGCCATCCGCGTTGGCAGCCGCGTGCATACGCCGGGTGATCCCGCGCTGCGGGATGGCGCGCCCCAAGCCGAAGCCCTGGCCCACGCAAAATGAAAAGGTCTGTCTGGCTGGCCCTCAGACGCCTGCCTGGTCTCGGCCAGCGTCGCCTGGCCGCGCTGCTGGAGCACTTCGGCGATGCCGAGGGCCTGTTTCAGGCAGATAGCACCGCCTGGCGGGCCGCGGGCCTCAACAAATCGCAGATCCAGGGCTTGGAAAAGGGGCCTGAGGCCCTGCTGACGGCGGCTGATGCAGCCTGGCTGGGTGATCCGACCAATGATCTTTTGACGCTGGCGGATGATGACTATCCGCCCTTGTTGCGCCAGTTGCCCGATGCCCCGCCCGTGCTTTATCTGCGTGGTCAGCGCACTCTGCTGAGCCGGCCGATGCTGGCCATCGTCGGCAGCCGCCACGCCACGCCGCAGGGGGCCGCCAATGCCCAGGCCTTTGCCCGGCACTTGAGCGAGGCCGGCTTCAACATCGTCAGCGGGCTGGCCACCGGCATCGATGCCGCCGCCCACCGGGGCGCGCTGGAAGGCTCGGGGGCGACGCTTGCGGTGATGGGCACGGGACCGGACTGCATCTATCCGCGCCAGCACGAACAACTGGCCGCGCGCATTGCCGAGACTGGTCTGATCCTGACCGACTATCCCCCCGGCACGCCGGTGCGGGCCGCGCTGTTTCCGCAGCGCAACCGCATCATCAGCGGCCTTTCGATGGGCGTGCTGGTGGTCGAGGCCGCCATTCGCAGCGGCTCGCTGGTGACCGCGAGGCTGGCCGCCGATCAGGGCCGCGAGGTCTTTGCCCTGCCGGGCTCGATCCATAACCCCTTGAGCCGCGGGCCGCACCACCTCATCCGCCAGGGCGCCAAGCTGGTGGAAAGTGTGCAGGACATTCTCGAAGAACTCGGGCATCTGCACGCGTTTGCTGCAACCCGCCCGCAACGCGGACCGGACAGCCCCGAGGATGCCGAACTTGCTGCGCTGCTGGAAGTGCTGGGATATGAGCCCCAGACGCTGGACGTGCTGGTGGAGCGCAGTGGATTGACGCCCGACAGGGTTTCCGCCATGCTGTTGACGTTGGAGCTGGATGCCTGGATTGCCAGCAGTCCTGGCGGGCGCTATCAACGCCTGCCACGTGAAGCATGACCGCCCTTTTGGTTCTCGCGCTGCACCGCGCCAGTCGTTGTTGCTTCAAGCGGCCAAAGAGCCATTTTTGACCAGGAGGGTCCGCCGATGAAAGAAAGCACAGACGTTCTCGATATCCTGATGTACATCTTCGAGAATTTTCTCGACGAGGAGGAGGGCACTGAAGCCGATCAGGAAAGCATCGAGGCGGAACTGAACGCAGCTGGTTTTCTCCAGTCAGATATCAACAAGGCCCTGAACTGGATGGAAGGCCTGGCCGAGCTACAGACGCAGTCGCCCAACTGGGTGCCCAATCCCGGCTTCTCCTTGCGCCACTACGATACCCGCGAGGAACAAAAGCTGGGCCTCGAAGGTCAAGGCTTCCTGATCTTCCTGGAACAGACCGGCGTGATCGACCAGCAATTGCGCGAGACGATCATCGATCGCGTGATGGCGCTGGACAGCGGCGACATCGACCTGGAACAGCTCAAATGGGTGATTCTCATGGTCCTGTTCAATCACCCCGGCCGCGAGGAAGCTTACGCCTGGATGGAAGACATGGTATTTGACGAATCCCGGGGCTACCTGCACTAGATTTTCCACTTTTCGGGAAACGGCGGCGAGTCTTCGGATCGCCGCCGTTCTGCATTATAGGATATTGATATGGGTAATCGTTTGGTGGTGGTCGAATCGCCGGCCAAGGCCAAGACCATCAACAAGTATCTGGGACCGGATTACACCGTCCTGGCCTCCTATGGCCATGTGCGCGATCTCGTGCCCAAGGAGGGCGCGGTCGATCCCGAGCATGAATTCGCCATGCGTTATGATCTGATCGAGAAGAACAAGCGCCACGTCGATGAGATCGTCAAGGCGCTGAAGCAGGCCGACACCCTGATCCTGGCCACTGACCCGGATCGCGAGGGCGAGGCCATTTCCTGGCATCTGGCGGAGTTGCTGAAAGAAAAGGGCGTGTTGAAGAACAAACCGGTGGAACGCGTGGTATTCCATGAAATCACCAAGAACGCCATCACCCAGGCCATTCAGCAGCCACGCGGCATTTCCTATGAGCTGGTCAACGCCCAGCAGGCGCGGCGCGCCCTGGACTACCTGGTCGGCTTCAATCTCTCGCCGCTCTTATGGCGCAAGATCCGCCCCGGGCTCTCGGCCGGGCGGGTGCAGAGTGCCGCCCTGCGCCTGATCGTCGAGCGCGAGCAGGAGATCGAGGCCTTCCAGACCCAGGAATACTGGACCATTGAGGCCAGCCTGCGCCAGGACGGTCAGGCCTTCGATGCGCGTCTGGTGCAGTGGGCGGGCAAGAAGCTCGAACAGTTCGACCTCACCCAGGCCGAACAAGCCGAGGCCGTGCGCGCCCGGATCGAGACCGACTGCCAGCGCTCGCCGCTACGCGTGCTGAAAGTGGAGAAAAAGCAGCGCTCACGCCAACCCGCCGCGCCCTTCACCACCTCCACCCTGCAGCAGGAAGCTGCCCGCAAGCTCGGATTCTCCGCCAGCCGCACCATGCGCATCGCCCAGCAGCTCTATGAAGGCGTATCACTGCCGGGTGAGGGCTCGGTGGGCCTGATCAGCTACATGCGTACCGATGCCGTGAATCTCGCCGCCGAAGCCATCAGCGAGATCCGCGGCCTGGTTCAGGAGCGCTTCGGGCCGGACTATCTGCCCGCCAGCCCCAGGCTCTACAAGACCAAATCCAAGAATGCCCAGGAAGCCCACGAGGCTATCCGCCCGACCAGCATCCAGCGCCTCCCGGAAGTGCTCAAGGGCAGCCTCAGCGCCGAGCAGGCCAAGCTCTATGAGCTGATCTGGAAGCGCACCGTGGCCTGCCAGATGAGCCCGGCCAAGATCGACACCGTGGCCGTGGATCTCGGCAATGGCGGCGACTGGCTGCTGCGCGCCAATGGCTCGAGCATCGCCTTCCCGGGATTCATCAGCGTCTATCAGGAAGGCGTGGACGACGGCGCGGAAGAGGGCGGCAAGTTGCTGCCACCGCTCACCGCGGGGGACCAGCCCGAACTGCTGGACCTGAGCGCCAGCCAGCACTTCACCGAGCCGCCGCCGCGCTACTCCGAGGCCACCCTGGTCAAGGCCCTGGAGGCCTACGGCATCGGCCGGCCCTCGACCTATGCCAGCATCATCCAGACCCTGCAGAATCGCGAATATGTGGAACTGCTGCAAAAGCGCTTTCACCCCACCGATGTCGGGCGGGTGGTGAACAAGTTTCTGGTCGAGCACTTCGAACAGTACGTGAATTATCACTTTACTGCGCAGATGGAAGACGAGCTCGACGCCGTGTCGCGCGGGGAAAAGGACTGGAAGCCGCTGCTGCACGCCTTCTGGACGCCCTTTCATGAGCGGGTGGAGGACAAGGCCAAGAGCGTCAGCCGCGCCGATGTCACCAGCGAGCAGATCGACGAGGCCTGCCCCAAGTGCGGCAAGCCGCTGGCCCTGAAGCTTGGCAAGCGCGGGCGCTTCATCTCCTGCACCGGCTATCCCGACTGCGACTATGCAAGACCGCTGGGCACCGATGCCCAGGCCGAACCGGAGCTGGTGGGCCGCGACTGCCCGGACTGCGGCCAGCCCCTGGTGTTCAAGGTGGGCCGCTACGGCAAGTTCATCTCCTGCTCGGGCTACCCGACCTGTAAGCACATCGAGCCCCTGGAAAAGCCCCAGAGCACTGGCGTGAGCTGCCCAAGCTGCAATACCGGTGAGCTGGTCGCCAAGAAAAGCCGCTATGGCAAGGTATTCTATTCCTGCAATACCTATCCCAAATGCACCTACGCGGTCTGGGATCCGCCGCTGGCCGAGCCCTGCCCCAAGTGCGGCAGCCCCATCCTGACCCTGAAAACCACCAAGCGCTGGGGCGAGGAGAAGCTCTGCCCGGATCGCGCCTGCGGTTTCCGGGTGCCGGTCGGCGCCAGCCCGGAAATCATTGCCGCGGCCATCGCCAAACCGGCGCCCGTGCTGCCCGAACGTCCGGAAAAGGCGCCGGCGAAAACCGCCAAAGGCAAGAAAACACCCGCCAGCAAGGCGCAGTCAGCCAAGCCCGCGAAAGCCCCCAAGGCTGCGGCCAAGACCGAGGCGGAAGCCAAGCCCACCCGCGCCCGTAAGGCCGCAGCCGCAAAGCCTGACAGCACCAAAGCCGCCAGCCCACGCAAGCCGCGCGCCGCCAAGACGGGTACCTGAACGCAGGCTCGCGACCGCCGCAGTAAATTACCGGCGGTCGCGAATGCTGCACCTCATTCGACGTAGATCATCTTGCGGGTCATGCCGCCATCCAGCACGAAATTCGCGCCGGTGATGAAGCCTGCCTCCTCGGACAGCAGATACATCACCAGGGATGCCACATCCTCAGGGCGGCCAACCCGCCCTGCCGGGTGCTGGGCCTGATCTTCCGGGCGCAGATCCGGCGCATGACGCTGGCCCTGCTTTTTCCACTCACTGACCTCGATCCAGCCGGGGCTGATGCAGTTGACCCGTACCGCGGGCCCGAGGCTGATCGCCAGGGCATGTGTCAGGGCAATGATACCGCCCTTAGAGGCGGAATAGGCCTCGGTATCCGGCTCGGACATCAGCCCGCGGGTTGAGGCGATGTTCACCATCGCTCCCTCCTGAGCGCGCAGGTAAGGCGTGGCGTACCTGGCGGCAAGGAAGATGCTGTCGAGATTGACCGAGAGCACCTGCCGCCACTCGGCATAGCTGAGCTCGGTCACCGGCTTGCGGATCATGATTCCGGCATTGTTCACCAGATAATCCAGTCGACCAAAATGATCCAGCGCCCCCTGGACCATGCGCTGCACGTCTGACTCCTGGGCGACATCCGCGGCCAGAAAGCGGATCTCTCCTTGCGCCCCCAACTCACTGATCGTTTCCTGTCCCGCCGCCTGATCCCGATCCACGATCAGGACTTGCAATCCACGCGCCAGGGCTGTCTTGGCAATGGCCTTGCCAATCCCCTGGGCTCCACCTGTCACAAGCACTGTTCGGCCCTGATGTTTCATGCCACCTCCATGCGCTACAAGCGCGCTGAGTCTGTCGATCCTGTTTTGCCCGTCTGACCAACACTAGGCGGGGGAGTTTCCGTCCACACGATGTGGCAAATTTCCCACTGATCCATATATCCGAGGAAAGGCCCATTCAGTGCCCCTTTGGGGCCGATGTCGGACTTAAGACAATTCCTTTGTACCAGCGCCGCCAGTAGAGTCGCGGCATGAGGACAGACAGATGCATAAAGCCCTGGCAGATGGAACGCAGTCCCGGACAGGAGAACCTGAAATGACCATGGGATGGCTGGCTGCGGCAATACTGGTGATGATGTCTGCGTCAATATTTGATCTGCAGATGCTGGAAAGCAATCCGAGTGGGCAGAAACAGGCTATCGGAAAACATCCCGCCGAGGCAAGCGTCGGGATTTACGATCTTTCTGGAATGGACCCTGCGCTGGTGCACGGTTCTCTCTCCAGCGCAACACATTCATACAGGCAGATGGAGTCGCTCCCCGACCACAAGCTGGCTGAGGTCGCTGCCGCTTGTACCCTGGGTGGCAAGGCGATTACCGAAAGCACCCTGGCCGGCTGCTATCAGGCGCAGTTGCAGGTGGATGCAGACAAGGATCTGCGATTGTGGCAGAGCTTTTCACAAAGCCTGAAGACCCTGGGCGGCAACACCACCGGCCAGGAGGAACTGCTGAGTCTCTCGCCTGCGAGCCTGCTTGAGACACCACTTGGCTGAGCCTGCACCTGCCCGGGCGCAAAAAAGGCGGGCCGAAGCCCGCCTTGCGCCTTATGACAAAATGACAAATCCTATCCGGCAGCCAGTTGTTCCACGGCGTCCTCGCCGCTTTCCTGCATCAGCGCCAGCACCTCGTCACCATCCACTTCATCGCACTCCAGCAGCCGCTGGGCCAGCCTGTGCATGGCCTCGCTGTGGCGCGAGAGTTGCTCATGGGCGCGCTCGTAGGCCTCGTTGACCCACTCGGCGGCCTCGCGCTCGCCTTCCAGCAGCAGCGAATCATGCTTGGGCACATAGGGGCCGAAGCTGCCGAAGCCGAGTTCGCAGATGGCGCGCTGGGCCAGCCGGCTGGCGCGTTCCATGTCATTGGATGCGCCACTGGAAACGGCGTCGCAGAAGATCTCCTCGGCGGCGCGGCCACCCATCAGCACCCGCAGTTCCTTGGCTAGATGCTGGCGGGTATGGAACACGCGCTCCTCCTCGCGGCCCATGACGGTCACGCCCATGGCCATGCCACGCGGCAGGATCGAGACCTTCTCCACCGTGCCATCCTGCACCAGCACGCGCATGATGGCGTGGCCGGCTTCGTGATAGGCGACGGTGCGGCGATCCTGGTCGGTCATGAGCTGGCCGTGATTGAGCGGACCCATGAGGATGCGGTCGCGCGCCTTGGCAAAGTGGCTGTCGGTGACCACATTGGTGTCGGCCCGGGCGGCCTCGATGGCGGCTTCATTGACCCAGTTGGCCAGTTCGGCGCCGGAAAAGCCCTGCGACAGCACCGCCAGGCGATCCATGTCGACGCAGACCTTGGGGATGCGCTTGATGTAGGTCTGCAGGATCTCCAGCCGGTCGCCGCGACCGGGCAGGGGCACGAAGACCTTGCGGTCGAAGCGGCCGGGGCGCACCAGGGCCTCGTCGAGCTGGTCGGGCTGGTTGGTGGCGGCGACGACCACCAGACCTGCGTTGTCGCCAAAGCCATCCATCTCGGCGAGCAGGGCGTTCAAGGTCTGCAGGCGCTCGTCATGGGTGCCGCTGCCGCCGTTGCGGGCGCCGCCCACGGCATCGATCTCGTCGATGAAGATCACGCAGGGGGCCTGCTTGCGGGCCTCGCGAAACAGATCGCGCACGGCCATGGCGCCAGCACCGACATAAAGCTGCACGAAGGAAGAGGCATTCTGTTCGAGAAAGCCGGCCTCGGCCTCACCGGCAATGGCCTTGGCGAGCAGGGTCTTGCCGTTTCCGGGCGGGCCATAGAGCAGGATGCCGCGCGGCACCTTGGCACCAGTGGCCTGGAAACGCTCGGGGGACTTCAGGTAATCGACGATCTCGCCGACCTCGAGCTTGGGTCCGGCGTGGCCGGCGACATCCGCGAAGCGGGTCACCGAATCCTCGGCGCGGCGCACCTGGCGGAAACGCTTGGCGAAGGGGCCGCCGGCCGAGAGCGTCTGGCGCAGAAAGAGGATCAGCAGGATGGCCGCCAGACCATAGACTAGCCCCATGAGCACCTGGCCACCGAGTTCGGTGACGGTCTTCATGTAGACCTGGTTGCGGCCGAGTTCGCCGGGCTTGACCGCCATGCTGACGGCGCCGGAGAGCTGCACGCCCTTTTCCTTGTAGAAGTTCAGCTCGGCCTTGTTGACATGCTCGGCGAAGTCACTGATACGCCAGGCGACGCCATTGGCCTGCTGATAGATGGTGTCCTTTTCGCCGATGAAAAGCTGCCCGGGCTTGGCCTCGCGGGCGATCTGCGCATGCACCTGCGTCAGGCTCATGTCGCCGGCCAACTGCCGTTCGGGGCTGGCCTTGAAGCCGGACATCTGCCCCAGGGCAAAGGCGGTCCACAGGACCAGCCCCAACGCGCCGGCACTCGCCAGCACCTTCCAGTGTTTCTTCAGCAACTTCGTCCACTTGTGCTGCTTCACAAAAGCTCCTTGTCAAGCGTGGAGGATGACAGGATTCCGCCACCTCTGTCGGGCCGGCTGACCCCGAATGACCCTTACAGATCACGGATCTACCGGCAAAAAAGAATTTCGTCCCATTGCAAGAGATAGTGAGTGCTTTACACTATGCAATGCGACCGCCAAATTTTTGGCGCTTACGCAAGCGGCCATTGTAACGATTTTTCCGGAAGATGCCAGTCCAAGGTCTGATGGTTTTTCTGGCCCGACCCTCCCACGCTGTACCCCGCCCCGAGATCCGGTCCAGACCCGAAAAAGCAGCCTTGCCGGAATTTTGACGCTCAATGCAGAGTCATCGGCTGCCAGCCTGGTCCTCAGAAAGTCCGGGGGCCTGCCGTCAACCAGATGACAGCCAAGGCATTAGTACACATTGTCCGCTTGCCTTAGCCAAAAGGAATTCACCGTTTTCCGGCTGCTTGTAGGAATCCCGGGGCGGGGTTCTCATGCCGGAACGCTGGACAGGAAGGAAGATATGTATTGCACCCGATGCCAGTCCGAGGATCCGCGCCCACGCGCCATCTTCTGCAAGACCTGCGGCTTCAGGCTCGTTGCGTCAGGAGCGGCTAGCGGTCAGGAGCCGGCCTCCAATGCCAGGGAGAAGGCCGAAGCAAGAGCGGCAGCGACTGACAACCACTGCAAGAAGTGTGGCGCGCTCGTGTCCGTGGGCCGCCGGTACTGTGCGGCCTGTTGCGGAGTGCCGGACAATCCTGTCCGGTCAAAACAGGATGTGACAGGGTCAGCCGTGGCGGCTGGGCAGGTAAAGCCCGCTGCGCAAAAGCCGGCCAAGCCGGCTCAGGCCGCAACGCAATCAGAGCCACCTGCCAGGGCCGCATCAGGTGCAGCCGCAGATTCGACCCAGACAGCGATTCCGCCTGTTGCGCCAGCGAAACCGGCTGGGGAAAAACACCCGCGGAAGCCCCCCCCTGTATCCGGGGAGCGGCCGGCCACTGCGACAGCGACACAGGAATCGCCGGTGCAGGCCCGGGAAAATCAACCTGCTGGCAGGATACAGGACCCGGTGCCCGAACCGGCTTTCGAGCCTGGGCCGGCGCTCGGCCTGCTCGACGGTGACCCACTGCCGGAGTTGCCGCGCAAGCGCCCCAGGCGGCACTTTCAGCATTGGGGCCTGCTGATGATCACCATGCTGCTGACGCTGGCCGCACTGGCGGCAGGTGGTTACTACGCGACACTGTTTGAGAAAGCCTCCGGGACCCAGGCGCAATCTTCAGCCCTTGATGAACACAGGACCGAAGCTAGTGCAGCAAAGCAGAAAGCCGTGAAGCACGAAGAGGCCAGGCAGATAGTCTCTGTCAATAAGCCGGTTTCCAGACTGGCAAGCCAGGAGCTCAAGAAATCGCCCCGGCCAAAACCCTACAGCGCTCCCCGCGCGAACCCGGCAAGCCGCGTGGCCAGTTCACCGAAACCTGAACCGGCGGCCCGAGTGGCGTCCTCACCAGCCGCCCAGCCCTCGGCCATGGCACTGGAGGAGCATGACCCCCTTTACCTTCATAGAAAGGAGCAGGAACTCGACCTTCTGCTTCGACAATTGCAGTGAAAACAGCGAAAAAGGAGAGACACATGTTGCGATCCAAAAAAGGCTACGCCACCGCGCTGCTGGCCAGTTCGGTCTTTCTCGGCGCCTGCGCCAGCACCAGCGGACTGGATGGCATCAATGATGCCACCATCAATGGCAGCCACGCCCAGGCCCAGGGTGCCATGGGGGCCGGGGCCGGCGCGGTCACGGGCGCGGTGATCGGCAACCAGATGGGAAGCTCAAAGGCCGGGGCAGCCATCGGCGCTCTGGTCGGTGGCGCTGCCGGTTACATGCGCGGGCGCTCACTGGATATCAAGGCGGCGCAGTCCGTGGCCTATGACGCCCGACAGGCCGGCTATCAGGCCGAGGTGAATACCGCGGTGATGCAGAACCCGCAGACCAACCAGTCGCAACAGGTGTTCACCGGTTATCGGGTGCTGATCCCGGCCAGCGAGATCCGTAACCAGGACCCCGAGGCCACCCGCATTCTGCAGAAGACGGCCGAACTTGCCATCCAGGCGGATACCGAAGTGGTCGCCAGCGGTCCGGCCAACCTGCGCGACTCGGTGCTGACCATGCTGAACCTGCCAGCCGGGCAGGCGCAATACGTGCCCTCCAACGATACCAAGGTGGCGGTCAGCGTCATGCCCAGACGGGGGTGATTGCCAGCTAGCAGGAAAAGGGCCTTCGGGCCCTTTTTTCATGAGCCCAGACTCTCCAGCATCGCCGCCTGCACCGCTGCCAGCTCGCCCAGGGCCGGATCCTGATGGATAACCAGATCGGGAAAGGCCTCGGCCACCTCCGCAAGCCTTGCGGGGATGTCACGCGCCAGATGCGCGCCGACGGCGAGAAAGATCGGGCTGACGCGGATTTCGTGAAAGCCGGCGCTGTGCGCCTGTATAACGCAGTCGAGCAGGCTGGGGCTGGCGAGTTCGAGGTAGGCCAGCCAGACCCGGCGTGCCGGATCACGCGCCTGCAGGGCCGAGGCCAGTTGCTCGAAGCTGGCCCGCCAGCGCGGGTCGCGCGAGCCGTGGGCGAGCAGGATGTGGGCGTATTCGGCCATGCTCAAGTTGTCCCTGCGTGTACTCTTGCGAGCCAGGGCGCGTAGATCGCGCGCGCCGTTTCATGCAGTCCCTGAATGCGGGATTCGAGATCCTGCTGCATGGTTTGCGGGGTTTGTACTGCGGGTGAGAGGCTTTCCAAATCTTCGGCCATGTCGCAGCACCAGTCCCGTACCATCCGCGCCGTAACTTCGGGATGGCACTGAAAGCCGAGTACATGCCCGCCGATGCTGAAGGCCTGATTTGTGCAGTTTTCGTTGCCTAGAAGATGCACGGCACCTTCCGGCAAGCTGAAGGTCTCGCCATGCCAGTGAAACAGCTCGAAGCGTTGCAGCAGGGCGTGCAGGTACGGGCTATCCATCCCGGCGGGGGTCTTTTCCACCGCATGCCAGCCAATTTCCTTGACCGGGTTGCGACTGA
The DNA here is from genome assembly GCF_038070005.1 of Thermithiobacillus plumbiphilus. Classification (NCBI taxonomy): domain Bacteria; kingdom Pseudomonadati; phylum Pseudomonadota; class Acidithiobacillia; order Acidithiobacillales; family Thermithiobacillaceae; genus Thermithiobacillus; species Thermithiobacillus plumbiphilus. The sequence continues at coordinate 167,284 of NZ_JBBPCO010000005.1, forward strand.
TCGTGCCGCCCAAGGCCCTGGCGATGAGCTGTCCGCCGAGGCAATGGCCGAGGGTGGGCAGACCAGTCGTGACGGCCTGCCGGATCAGGGCCATTTCCGGCCCCAGCCAGGGATACTGATCCTCGTCATTGACGCTCATGGGCCCGCCCATCATTACCAGAGCGCGGATGCCTTCCAGCGTGCCCGGCAGGGCTTCGCCCCGATCCAGGCGCAGGACGCGAAAGGGCAGCTCATGCTCCCGCAGCAGCTCGCCGAAAAATCCGGGGCCCTCGAATTCGGCGTGCTGCAGGATGAGGATTTCAGACATCGGCGCTTTCCCTCTGAGCCAGTAGCCAGTCGACCGCCCGAGCGAAGTCGTCGGCGATTTGAGCGGGCCGGATATGCGGATCTTCGCCGTCCGCCGGGCGATACTTGCCGGTGCGCACCAGGATGGCGGGAATGCCGGCCTCCTGCGCGCCCTGGATATCTGCCACGAGGTCGTCGCCAATCATGATCGCCTCATCGGGTCTGGCCTGCAAGTCGCGTAGCACGCTGTCAAAAAAGGCTTTGGCAGGCTTGCCGAGCACCTCGGCCTCGATCCCGGCGGCTTCCTCCAGGGCGCACACGAAGGGCCCCTGATCCAGGGAAAGGCCATCCACATCCTGGAAATAGCGATTGCGTCCCATCGCGAGCAGAGGGGCGCCCTGCATCAGTAGGCGAAAGGCGCTGTTGAGCCGCGCATAGTTCAAGGCCTCGCCGGCATCACCGACCACGACGGCATTGGGCGCATCCTGGGGAATGCCGTCGAACTCGGGCAGGAGCCCGGGATGCACCAGCAGCATGGGCCGCAGGCCATCAGCCAGCAGCCGCGCGCGCGTGGCAAGCGGCGCACTGAAAACAGCCTCCTCGGGAATCGCGAACCCCATCTTCTGTAGCTGCGCGATGACCTCGGCGCATGTACTGCGCGTGGTGTTGGTGAGAAAACGACAGGAGCAGCCCGCGGCCTGGAGACGCGCCAGGGCATCGCGCGCTCCCGGCAGAGCCTGTCCGCCACTGTAGAGCACGCCGGCCAGATCGATGAGCACATGTTGGATCAAGCTTGCCTCCACGCTTACGGCATTGGTGTCAGGCCTGGGCCTTGATGGCCGCCGGCAGTTCCTGCGGATCGAACCAGGCCAGGTGATCGGTAAGCGCCGTGACCGCGCCGATCACCAGGATGGCGGGGCTGCCGATACCGGCGTTGCGCAAAGCCTCGGGCAGTTCGGCCAGGGTGGCGCTGACCTGGCGCTGGTCGCGGGTGCTGCCCCACTGGATGGCCATGGCCGGAGTCTCGGGTGAGCGCCCACCGGCGATCAATTCGGCGCTGATCTCGGCCAGGTGGCTAACACCCATGTAGATGACCAGGGTATCGGCGCCCTGGGCCATCCTGCGCCAATCGACCTTGGGCGCATTGGGGGCCTCGTGGCCGGTGATGAAGGCCACCGACTGGCTCAAACCCCGGTAGGTCAAGGGCACGCCGGCATAGGCGGCCGCCGCCATGCCGCTGGTCACACCCGGAACCACTTCGAAGGTGACGCCGGCGGCATGCAGGGCCATGCACTCCTCGCCGCCACGCCCGAACATGAAGGGATCGCCGCCCTTGAGCCGCACCACTTCAAGTCCCTGCCTTGCGGCGCGGATGAGCTGCGCCTGAATGCTCATCTGCGGTGTGGAGACCTGTCCGCCGCGCTTGCCGACATCCACCAGCCGCACGCCAGGTCGCGCATGGGCCAGGATTTCCGGGTTGACCAGGGCATCATAAAAGATGATATCCGCTGCCTGAATCCGGCGCAGGGCCTTGAGCGTCAGGAGATCGGGGTCACCGGGACCCGCGCCGATGAGAAAGACCTTGCCTGTGTGCATCATGAGACTCCTTGGGCGGCGGGTGCCGCCGGCAACAGCGAATAGGCAGCCTGCGGGCTGCTGACGATTCCGGACAGGTAGAGCAGTGCTGCGGCCTGATCCGCCAGGGGGGCGGGCAGAGGCAGCCGGCCGGCCAGTACTGCTTCAGTGAAGCGGCAGGTGGCGTCGAGACTGGCATCGCTAGGCAAAACGGGCAGGGCCTTGAGCGGCGCGCTGTCTTTATCAAACAGCAGCTCGGCGCGACCGTCACGCACGGCGATCAGGGCCGGACGGCGCTTGGGGTTGGCCACCGGCTCGCCCTCGGTGCCGCGCATCAGCAGCGCCAGGCGGCCGCTGGCCTCGAAGACGTCCTTGAGCCGTTCGAGATAGGGCGGATGGGTGACGGCCGCGACCTGCAGGGCAGGTCCTGCAAAGGGATTGAAGAGCTTGGCAACCGTATGTGCGCTGGAGCGCACCCCAAGGCGCTGGCGCAGGGCCAGCATGCGGGCAAAGCCGGGATAGAGGATGTCGATGGGGGCGTAGGCGAGCTGGCGACTTTCCATCTCAAAGCTGATCTCATCACGGCTTGCCAGCGGCGGATACCCCATTGCGCGCAAAATCTCGCCCGCACTCAGGCGCCCTGCCGGACTGTGATCCGTCAGGCGCGCGCCATCGGGCTCTGCCATCCCGCCGAAGGTGCCGTGCAGCAGCACCGGCAAGCCCGCGCGCGCCAGTACCAGGGCCAGCAGGGGCAGGAGATTGGCCTCGCGCCGCGCGCCATTGTAGGCCGGCAGGACCACCGGGTACGAGGCGCCCGCTGGCAGGGGCAGGGCCGGCGCGCTGGCCTCCAGGGCCGCGACGAAAGCCAGCAGCTCGTCCGTGCTCTCGCCCTTGATGCGATAGGCGCTCCACAATGCGCCCTGCTCCAGCTCCGGCAATTCGCCCGCCAGCCAGGTCGCGAACAGGGCTTCGGCTTCCTCGCGCGGCAGGTCGCGGGCGGCATTGGCGCCGCGTGCCACATCCCCGAGCATCTGCGTCCAGGATCTCATGAGGCCACCCGCATCTGCAGCAACTGGCTGATTTCGGGCTTGCATGAGCCGCACTGGGTACCGGCACCGCAAGCCTTGCCCACTGCCTCGACGGTGGTCGCGCCTTCGCCGATGGCCCTCAGGATCGCACTTTCCGACACACCCATGCAGTTGCAGACCGCACGGCTCAGGGGCGTGGCCTGCAGGTTTTTCGGGGTCTGCGGGGCGAAGAGCAGGTGGCGAAAGCCGCGCACGTCCTCGCCCGAAAGCATCAGGGCTTGCAGCCAGTCGAGCGTGGCGTCCTCGCCGATCAGGCGCACGCCTTGCAGCCGGCCTTCCCGCAGGAGCACGCGCTTGAACACGCCGCGCCGGGCGTCCTGATAGTCGAGACCTTCCGGGCCATCGAGCCCGGCCGCGGCATCCAGCGCGGCAAGCAACCCGGTATCGGGCAGGGCGTCAGCGGCGATTCGCAGCAACAGGGCCGGATCAGCCTCGTCACCCAGGCGGCTCAGGGTGGCGAAGGGAAAGGCGCTGACAAGTTGCTGCAGTTCGCGCAGGCGCGCCGGGACATCCAGCCGGCACAGGATCGCGCCGGTCCAGGCAAAGACCGCAGGCTCCACGCGCACCGCCGCGTGCTTGAACTCGGGTTGCTTCGATACCGGGTCCAGGGCCGGCAGGGTCAGGGCATTGGCCATGCCCTGTGGCGCGAAGCGACTGCCGAAGTGCATGGGCAGAAACAGCGTGCCGGGCAGTTGTGCCCTTGCGTGGCGCACCCGCGCAATCACGGTACCGCGGCGGCTGCTGATCCGGGCCAGACTGCCCTCGGGCAGGGCTTTCGCGTCCTCCGGATGGATCTCCAGCAGGGGCTCGGCCACGTGCTGAAACAGGCCCGCGACCTGGCCGGTGCGCGAGAGCGTGTGCCACTGGTCGCGCAGGCGCCCGGTGGTGAGGCGCAGCGGATAACGCGCATCGATCTCCTCGGCCACCGGGGCATAGGCGGGCGCAAGAAAGCGGGCCCGACCCGAGGGCGTGGGGAAGATGCCGTCGGTGTAGAGGCGCTGCCTGCCGCCTGTGGCGCCCTCGTGAAAGGGCCACTGCTGCGGGCCTTGCTCATCCAGTATGGCAAGACTCAGACCCGTGATGTCGAGATCACGCCCCCGCGTGCTTTCGCGAAACTCCTTGAAGATACTCTCACTGTCCGGGTAATCGAATAGCCGCCGGGCGCGGCTGGACCAGCTTTCGGTTTGCGGCGACGGGTGGCCGGTCATGTCCAGTATCTCGCCCAAGGTACGGGCGAAATCACGGAAGATTTCCCAGTCGGGACGGGCCTGGCCGGGAGCTGACACCGCCTGTGCGAGACGACTGATGCGCCGCTCGGAATTGGTGACCAGGGCCTCGCGCTCGCCCCAGCTCGCGGCGGGCAGGATGAGATCCGCGAACTCGGCGGTCTCGGTGGGGTGATAGGCATCCTGCACCACCACGAATTCGGCGGCCTGCAGTGCGCGGACCACCTGCTGCTGATCGGGCAGGCTCACCACCGGATTTGTGCAGGCGATCCACACCGCCTTGATCTCGCCGCGCTCGATGGCCTTGAACAGCGGCACGGCTGTCAGCCCCGGCTCGGGATGCAGGGCCTCGACACCCCAGAGCCGGCTGATCTCGGCGCGATGTTCGGGATTGATGATCTCACGATGCCCTGGCAGCAGGTTCGGCATGCCGCCGACCTCGCGCCCGCCCATGGCATTGGGCTGGCCGGTGAGACTGAAGGGGCCGGCGCCGGGTCGCCCGATCTGGCCAGTGGCCAGATGCAGGTTGATCAATGCGGTAATTTTGTCGGTGCCGTGTGATGACTGGTTCAGGCCCTGGCACCAGAGCGACAGCGCCGCATGTGCTCGCCCAAACTCCAGGGCCGCTTCGCGGATCAGGTCTTCGGGCAGGTCACAGAGTTCGCTCACCCGCTGCGGGGTGTAGGCCTGCACCCGCTGCTTGAGTTCCGCCCAGCCCTCGGTGTGCGCTGCGATGTAGTCGCGGTCGATCAACTCCTCCCATATCAGCACATGCAGCATGCCGTGCAGCAGCGCCACGTCGCTGCCGGGCCGCAGCGGCAGATAAAGATCGGCGATGCTCGCGGTGGCAGTGCGGCGCGGATCGGCGACGATGATCTTGAGATCCGGATTGCGGGCCTTGGCATCTTCGATGCGCCGGAACACGATGGGGTGGGCATAGGCGGGATTGGCACCGATGATGAAGAGGCAGTTGGCGGCTTCGATATCTTCATAGCAGTTCGGTACGCTGTCCATACCGAGGCTTGCTTTATAACCCGTCACCGCCGAGGCCATGCACAGGCGCGAGTTGGTGTCGATGTGATTGCTGCCGATCAGGCCCTTGGCCAGCTTGTTGACGACATAATAGTCCTCGGTGCTGAGCTGGCCCGAGACATAGAAGGCCACCGCCTGCGGGCCGTGCTCGCGGATGATCCGGGCAAAGCGTTCGGCCGCCAGGCCCAATGCTGCATCCCAGTGGATGACCTGCTCGCCGCCCTGGCGATCACGCAGCAGGGGCTGGAGGGCGCGGTCGGGGGCCTGCACGGTCTGATGCAGGGTGCGACCCTTGGTGCAGAGCCGGCCGAAGTTGGCCGGATGCTTCGGGTCGCCGCGCACACCCAGGATTTTCCGGCCATCATGCTGAATCAGCACGCCGCAGCCGGTGCCGCAGTAGGGGCAGACCGATTTCGTTTCCTGCAGGGGGGATTGCCATACCGCGCTCATGAATCCGCCTCGCCCGGGGGCTTATTTGGTATCAGTCAGGGACAGGAATATCTGCCCACTCTCGATCTTCACCGGATAGGTCTTGACGCAGCCGACATCCGGCGGCAGGGCCTCGCCCTTGGTGAGATCGATCTGCCAGTTGTGCAGCGGACAGAACACGATCCGACCGGAGACATAGCCCTCCGAGAGCGGGCCGCCGCGATGGGGGCAGCGGTTCTCGACGGCGAAGACCTCGTCCGTTTCGTTACGCAGCAGCGCGATCTGGCCCTTGTCCGTTTCCACGTAACGCCCACCGAGGGGCGGAATGTCTTCCAGGCTGCCAACCGCGATCCAGTGCATGGGTATTGCTGCGCTCATAAACTCTCTCCATGTTCCACGTGAAACAATTTCTCGTCCGATGTTCCACGTGGAACATCACACCGCTACGCGGGCCAGGGGCTTGGCGTTCACGTCGAGCCGACCCTGCACCACCTCGGTCCAGGGATCCTTTTCCTGGCGCAGGGCGAAGTCCAGTTCCGCCGCCAGACGTTTACGGTTATCGGCATCCTCCACCACCTGCGCCCTGACGTACTCCAGCCCGACCCGCTCGATCCAGGGCGCGGTGCGCTCCAGATAGTGCGCCTCCTGGCGATAGAGCTGCAGGAAGGCCTTACTCATTTCCAGCACCTCTTCATGGGTCCTGACCTTGCACAGCAGATCCGCGGCGCGCACCTTCATGCCGCCATTGCCGCCGACATAGATCTCCCAGCCCGAGTCCACGCCGATCACGCCAACATCCTTGATCGTCGATTCGGCGCAGTTGCGCGGGCAGCCCGAGGCGGCGAGCTTGACCTTGTGCGGCGACCACATGCCCTCCAGCGCGCGTTCGAGCTCGATGCCCATGCGCGTGCTGTCCTGGGTGCCGAAGCGACAGAAATCGGTGCCGACACAGGTCTTGACGGTGCGCAGCGACTTGCCGTAGGCATGACCCGAGGGCGTGCCAAGCGCCGCCCAGATGGCGGGCAGGTCTTCTTTTTTCACGCCCAGCAGATCCAGGCGCTGGCCGCCGGTGAACTTCACCATCGGTACCGCGAACTGCTCGGCGACCTCGGCGATATGCTTGAGTTCCGCGGGACTGGTCACACCCCCATAGATGCGCGGGACCACGGAATAGGTGCCGTCCTTCTGGATGTTGGCGTGGGCGCGCTCATTGATAAAGCGCATCTGCGCGTCATCCACGCCCTCGGCCGGCCAGGCGGTGCGCACGTAGTAGTTCACCGCCGGGCGACAGGTGGAGCAACCACCGGGATGCTTCCAGCCGAGAAACGCGAAGGCCTGACGCGCCGACAAAAGCTTCTCCGCGACAATCGCCTGGCGCACCTCGTCATGGGTCAGCTCAGTGCAGCCGCAGAGCGGCTTTTTCTTCGGTGCCTGGTCATAGACGCCGCCGAGGGTGGAGGCGAGCAACTGCTCCACCAGCCCGGTGCAGGAGCCGCAGGAGGAGCTGGCCTTGGTCTGCTTGCGCACCTCTTCAAGCGTAAAGAGCCCCTTTTCGCGGATGGCCTGCACGATCGCGCCTTTGCACACGCCGTTGCAGCCGCAGATCTCGGCGGAGTCGGCCAGGCTCGCGGCCTGATTGTGCCCGGCGTGTCCGGCGTCCCCCAGATGGGTCTCGCCGAACAGCAGATGGGCGCGGATCTCGCTGACATCGTGGCTCTCGCGCAGCAACTGAAACAGCCAGGGTCCGATGCTGGTGTCGCCATACAGCACGCTGCCGACCACCTTGTTGTCCTTGAGCAGCACCTTCTTGTAGACGCCAAAGGCGCCGTCGAGCAGGACGACCTCCTCGACATCCTCGCCGCCCATGAAATTGCCAGCCGAGAACAGATCGATGCCCGTGACCTTGAGCTTGGTGCTGGTCACCGAGCCCTCGTAGCGCATGCGACCGTATTCCGCCAGGTGATTGGCCGCCACCTTGGCCTGCTCGAAGAGCGGCGCGACCAGACCATAAGTCTCGCCACGATGCTGCACACACTCGCCGACGGCATAGATCTTGGGGTCATAGGTCTGCATGGTGTCATTGACGACGATGCCGCGCTCGCAGTGGATGCCGGCGGATTTCGCCAGCTCGATGTTGGGCCGGATGCCGACCGCCATGACCACCAGATCCGCCGGGATCTCCTCGCCATCCGTGAAGCGCAGGCCGGTGACATGTTCCTCGCCGAGCACCGCCTCGGTCTCCTTGGGCAGGTGAAATTGCATGCCGCGCTGTTCCAGGGCCTTTTGCAGCAATTCGCCGCCGACCTTGTCGAGCTGGCGCTCCATCAGCCAGGGATTCCTGTGCACCACGCTCACCGCCATGCCGCGCATGAGCAGGCCATTGGCCGCTTCCAGACCCAGCAGGCCACCACCGATCACCACCGCCCGCCCTCCAGACGCGGCCGCCGCCAGCATCTTGTCGACATCCGAGATATCGCGGTAGGCCACCACGCCCGGCAAATTCCTGCCCGGAATGGGCAACATGAAGGGGTTGGAGCCGGTCGCGATCAGCAGGCGGTCATAGGCTGCCTCGGTGCCGTCAGAAGCAATCACCCGGCGCCGTACCCGGTCGATCTCGACCACCTGCTTGCCGGCATGCAGGGTGATGCCGTTGTCGTGGTACCAGTCCCAGTCATTGAGAATGGTGTCCTCGAGCTGCATCTCGCCCGAGAGCACCGGCGAGAGCAGGATGCGGTTGTAGTTGGGATGAGGCTCGGCGCCAAAGACCGTGATCTCGAAGCTATCCGGGGCCATCTTCAGCAGTTCTTCCAGGGTGCGGATGCCGGCCATGCCGTTGCCGATGAGCACCAGTTTCGCTTTGCTTGCCATGATCCTCTCCAGAATGAAAAAGGGCGCCGGGCCGACTCCGAAAAGTCAGCGCGACGCCCTTGCCGTGTTCCTGCCGGGGCCTACCCGCCCGCCATTGGGTTGGGGTAGTGCCCTGTCATCCCTCCTGTAGCAATCCCCGTGCCACACACGAAAAGGCCGAAACCCGTGGATTTCGGCCCCGATTGCGCACCCTTTCGGTGCAGTTGTTCACTGATGGTGCAGCATCAGTCCTGGCGATGGCGCCGCTGCAGGGATTCGCGCCGCTGCAGCAGCATGATTTCGGCCCGCGCACCGAGATAGACATAGATCCCCAAACCAATCAGCAGCCCGACCACCGCGAAGATCAGCCAGGCCGCCTGCGGCAGATATTCCGGCTTCTCGATGGCGAACTTGAACACCAGCATCAGCGCCTCGATGGAGATCGCGATCAGGATGGCGGCCATGAAGCGCGTCAGGGTGCGGCGCGTGGAACTGTGCCGGTGCACGTCCTTGTGAATCAGCACCTCCTCTTCAAAGATGGTCTTGGCAAGATCGAAGATCGCCAGCGCCAGGGTCAGCAGGATGGTGGCCTGAAAGGGGGCCACATAGCTCGTCACCATGGTGTTGCTGCTCCAGAGCGCACCAAGTGAAATAAAGCCGTGATAGCCCAGTCCCAGGCTGATGATGAAAAGCCCGACAAAGATGGCGGCATAGACCAGCTTGAAGACTGGCTCCACCCGCCGCCGGGCCTCATCCCCTTCCAGCAATACCAATGCCCGTTTGAAATCCACGTCCGCCACCAGAATGCCGGCGATGCCACTGCCGCGGGTATGCACGGGAACCGCAGCAGTGAGACATATCTCGCCCGTGGCCGAGGACAGATAGGGGGCGGTCATGGTGGGAGTCCCATCACTGACCTGGCGGAAATAGGCGCGATGGCTGCGGTCCAGGCCCTTGCCATCCAGGCCGACCCGCTTGCGCTGGCGCTTGTGGATGACGTTGTCGCAGATCTGCTTACCCTCGCCGTCGAGCGCGTAACAGAGATCGAAAAAGGGATATTTGCGGATCAGGCAGTGCAGGACGCGTTCCAGCTCCGACACGTCCCGAAAGAGATCCGGGCGGGCCACGCCTTCCAGCACGGCCACCAGAAAGGCCGACAGCTCGGGTTGCACTTCATAGTAGCGTTCAAAGGAATTCATGAGGCAATGGCTCCGGACAGGAAATGGGAAATCCCCTCTCAGGGAGCGCGATAAAGGCGATTGGTTCCATCAAGGCCGCTCAGATATCCTTCGCCAGCAAAACCGGTTGCTCCGTCGGCCGTCCCGTGCGGGATGCCGACGGACGACAGGCTTGTGGTGCGGCGCTGAGCGCGGCAATCAGCAGGCCCAGGATCAGCATCTGGCTGCCAGCATGATGTTGTGGCCTAACCCTGGTGGATTGCTGAACGTGCATTCTCCCTCCTTTCGCTCCCGACCCTTGTTCATGGCTACCCATCCCGTGATGATGCGGATTTCGTGCCAGGTCGAGCTTCAGTAGGCGTAGGTCATGAAGGCCCAGACCTTCTGGGTATCGACATTGGCCTGGGTGGTGCCGGGAAACACCGCCCCCGCGCCCTCGTCGGCCGAGTAGTCGGCGAACTTCGCACCCAGAAGCCACTGCTTTTGCAGGGCATAACTGGCCAGAAGGTTGATCTCGGTACCGAAGTGCTGACCGCCGCTATCTGCCTGGTAATCGTGGTACATGGCGGTGAGCGTGAGCGGCTT